>JANJTH010000270.1 GCA_024711205.1 Planctomycetota bacterium
CGGGGCGCGGCGCCGCTCGCGCTCGGCGCCCTCACCGCCGCGGCGGCGGCCGGGCTCGGCGGGCCCCGGCCGGTCCAGGCGGTCGTCGCGCACGCCGAGGCGATCCACGCCGCCCAGGAGACCCACCGCGCCCGCGCCGGGACCTACGCGCGGTCGCTCCACGAGCTCCCGCTCCCCGCGGCGCTCGCGGGCGGCTACGTCGACGGCCACGTCGTCCGCTTCGCGCGGCTCGCGCCCGACCGCTGGGTCGCCTGCTTCGACCCGATCCCCTGGCGGCCGGGCCTGGCCTTCGCCCGCGCCGGCCCGGGCGGGCTCGAGCCGGCGCGGTCCCCGCTCCCGCTCGAGTGAGCCGGCCGTCAGGCCGTCCGGCGCAGGATCACCATGGTGATGTCGTCGCTGACCTCGTGCGCGCCGCGGTGCTGCGCGACCTCGTCGAGGATCGCCTTCTCCACGACCGCCGCCGGCTGCCCGCCCGTGCGGTCGACGACGGCCACGAGGCGCTCGAGCGTGAACTCCTCCTCCTTGGCGTTCATGGCCTCCGTCACGCCGTCCGTGTAGAGGACGAGCGTGTCGCCGGGGCCCACGCGGAGCTCGGAGTTCGCCGTCGGCGCCGGGATCGAGGCCGAGATCCCGAGCGGGCGCCCGCCCGACTGGATCACCTCGGCGCGGCGGGTGGCCGCGCGCCAGACGATGATGTTCTCGTGCCCCGCCGCCGCGTAGCGGGCCGAGCCCGTGCGCGCGTCCCACATCATGAGGAGCATGGTCATGAACTTGCCGGGCTTGAGCTCGGCCGTGAGCAGCGCGTTCAGGTAGGAGAGGAGCTGCGAGGGGTCCTCCATGCCGTAGGCGCCGAGCATGGAGCGGAGGAAGCAGCGGGCCATCACGGCCACGATCCCGGCCCCGAGCCCCTTGCCCGACACGTCGCCCACGACGATCGCGAGCAGCTCGCCCGGCGCCTCGGGGTCCTCGACGAAGTCGTAGTAGTCGCCGCCGACCTCGCGCGCGGGCTCCATGTAGCCGCACAGGTCGGTCCCGCGGATCTGCGGGACGACCTTCGGGCAGAGGTCGCGCTGCATCTCGGCCGCGATCTGGATCTCGCTCTCGATCCGCTGCTGGCTCGCGACCTGCGAGTAGAGGAGCGCGTTCTTGAGCCCGATCGCGGCCTGGCCGGCCAGCGCCTCGAACATCTGCACGTCGCTGTCGCCGAACGCCTTCGCGGACATCTTCGAGTCGACGTAGATCAGCCCGAGCGTGCGGCCCTTCTCGATCAGCGGGCCGACCATGACGCTGTGGAGGTCCATCTGCACGATCGAGACCGACGCGTCCTCGCCGCCCCCCGCCTGCGCGTCCTGGAGCACGACCGGCTTCTGCTCCTCGAGCGCGCGCCGGCACACCGTCCGCGAGAAGAAGAACTGCGTCTGGTCGAGCTTGCGCTTGCGGCGGGCCGGCCCGTCCTTCTTGTTCCAGGTCAGGCCGATCTTGAACACGGGCTCCGGGTTGCCCTCCTCGATCAGCATGAGGAACCCGCGGTCGGCGCGCGTGACCTCGAGGACCTTCTCCATGACGAGCTCGAGCAGGTCGTCGAGGACGAGCGTCGAGCTGATCGAGCGGCCGACGTCGAGCAGGCGCTCGAAGTTCTCCTGGAGCTTGCCGGAGTTCGGGTCGGCCAGGCGCGCGCGCGCGAGCTGTTCCTGGACCTGGAGCGCCCGCGCGGCCTGGTCGGCCACGGCCTCGAGGAGCGCCACGGTCGTCGGGTCGAACTGGCGCACGACGGTCCGCGCGTCGAGGTAGATCACGCCGCCGACCTGCAGGTCGCCGCCCTCGCCGCCGCCCCCGAACAGGAGCGGGCTGCACACGATCGAGCGCATGCGCAGGCCCTGGACCGAGGACGAGGTCGGCATGCCCTGGAGCCGGGAGGTGTCGGCCAGGAGCTGGCTCTGCCCCGTCTGGACGACGTCCTTGATCACCGTGCGCGAGGTCGCGCCCTCGCTCTGGATCGTCTGCTGGTCGAACGAGCGCCCGACCTTGTAGCGGAGCTTGCGCCCCTCCTCGACGAGCATGAGGAACCCGCGCTCCGCGCCCGTCACGGCGAGGGCCAGGTCCATGACCCGCTCGAAGAGCTGCTCGGTCGGCTGGGGCACCCACAGGTCGGCGAGCGCCCGCAGGAGGTTCGGGTCGAGCGCCGCGGGCGCGGCCCCGGGGGCGCCGCCCGGTGCCGCCGCGACCGGCCCCGGCGCCCCGCCCGCCGGGCGCTGCGAGGCGGCCCGGACCGCGTAGTCGAGCTTCTGGGAGATCTCGCTGAGGAGCCGGAGCGCGTCCGGCGAGACCGCGGTCACGGCCGGCGCTCGATCACGGGGAAGTCGTCGTTGTCGCCCAGGAGCACGAGCGACTGCGGCTGGTTCAGCGTGCGCGACTCGTCCTCGATGCGGGCGCGCACGTAGTCGAGCACGGCGCTCGACTCGACGACGAGCAGCGCCTCGTCGCCCCGCCGGACCTCGCGCGCGGGCACGCGGGCCCGGTCCCGGGCGCCGCGCAGGAAGTGGTAGGTGAACCCGCCGTGCTTCTGCGGGATCACGTCGAGCGAGCGCTCGTTGAACCGCGTCGTGACGACGACCTTCCGCCCGGGCACACGGGCGAGCACCTGCAGGAAGTCCTCGGTGAGCTGCGGGGCGAGCGCGCGGCCAGCGGCCGGCGCGGCCCCCTGACCCGGGGCCGCGCCCTCTCGCGCCGCCTGGGCCGGGAGCGTCGTCGCGGACCCCTCGCCCGGGAGCGCGCCCACGCGCCGCGGCG
>JANJTH010000278.1 GCA_024711205.1 Planctomycetota bacterium
CGTCGGCGGCGGCGGCGGGGCCGTCGGCGTCGGCGTCGGCGGCGGCAGGGCCGTCGGCGGCGGCGGTGTCGGGGCCGTCGGCGGAGGCGCGTCCGGAGACCGCGCGCCGGGGCGCGTCGCGAGGACCGCGGCGGCGCCCCCCAAGAGGGCGAGCAGGGCCAGGCCGAGGGCGAGCGGGACCGCCCGCCCGCGCGCCGCGGCCTGCTCGCCCGCGACCAGGCCCATGGCGAGCGCCGCCCCGTCCGGGAACCGCTGCGCCGGGTCCGCCGCCAGGCAGCTCGCCACGACGCGGGCAAGCCAGCGCGGCACGTCGGGCCGCTGCGTCGCGAGCAGGCCGACGCGGTCGGCCGAGCTCTCGATCCGCGCGATCGTCTCGAGCGCGCCGAGCCCCTCGAACGGGTGGACCCCGGCCAGGCACTCGAACAGGAGCACGCCGAGCGCGAACACGTCGGCCGGCGGGCCGGCCGACTTCGCGTCGCGGAGCTGCTCGGGCGCCATGTAGCCGACGGTCCCGCGCAGCTCGCCCGTGCGCGACAGCGCGTCGTCGTCGCGCCGCTTCGCGAGCCCCAGGTCGGCGAGGAGCGGGCGCAGGTCGCCCGCCGCGAACAGGACGTTCTCGGGCTTCACGTCGCGGTGCACGACCCCGCGCGCGTGCGCGCGCCCGAGCGTCGCCGCGAGCCGGCGCACGAGCCCGACGGCTTCGGGGACGGGGAGGGGCCCGTCGCGCAGCCGGTCGCGGAGCGTGCCGCCCTCGAGCAGCGGCATGACCAGCCAGGGCCCGCTCGGCCCCGCGCCGCGGTCGAGCACCGGCACGAAGCCGTCGGTCTGCTCGAGCTCGGCGAGGAGCCGCGCCTCGCGCGCGAAGCGCCCCGAGGCCTGCGGGTCCTCGGCGGCCGCGGCGCCCTGGAGCAGGACCTTGACCGCGACCGGCCGCCCGTCGGGCCCGACCGCGCGGTAGACGACCCCGCTGCCGCCGCGGCCGAGCTCGGCCTGGAGGAGGTACTGCCCGACCTGCACCTTGGACAAGTACAGCGCGAGGACCCGCGACGCAACGGCACGTGCGACTCCGGACGGCCGGCACGGCCACGGCCCACGGCCGCGCCGGCGAGGCGCCGTCAGTCCCCGGGAGCGGGACCGGACGTGTGCGCGCCGACCGCCGCCGGACGGCCGGGGACCTTGGCGCGCGGCTCGAGGACCACCTCGAGGACCGTGCGCTGGAGCGGCGGCTCGTCGTCGAGCGCCCCCTTGCTCGAGCGCGCACGGACTCGGCCATGCTCATCGAACTCGACGACCCCCGCGTCGCGCGGGACGAGCACGGCCTCGAGGAACACGCGGACGACGTTCCAGGTCCCCGACGCGTACTCGCCGGGGGCCATGACGGGGAGCGCGAGGCTCAGGTCGAGGGAGTCGACGTGGACCACGCCGCGAACGTCGCCGACGCCTGCGAGCTGGAACGGTCCCGCCGGAGCCCCGCCCGCAGCCGCCACGCGGACCCACACGGCGACCTTGCGGACCTCGTCGCCTTCGTCGAGCCAGCGCGGGCTCGCCTCGACCTCGTAGCCGACGGCGGCGCGGCCGGACTTCGCGGCCGCCGCGACCGCCCCGGCCGTGCTCGCCCGCGCCGCGCCCAGCGCGCCCTCGGCCTCTGCCAGGGACGCCGTGGCCTCGGTGAGCTTCGTCCGCAGCGGGGGCAGGGCGGCCTTCTTGGCGTCGAGCTCCGCCGCCGCGAGCTCGACGGCCTTCGTCGCGCACGCGCAGTCGCCGCCGCGCCCGGCCACCTCGGTCAGCGCCGCGCGCGCCGCGTCGAGCGCCTTGGTCGCCGCCGCGACCGCCGCCTCGCCCGCCTGGAGCGCCGCCTTGGCCTTGTCCAGGGCCGCGCGCGCGGCCGCGGCCTTGGCGATCGGCGCCTGGAGGAGCGTGAGCTGGGCCGCCGCGTCGGCCGCGTCGGTCCAGTAGAAGCCGAAGGCTCGGGTGATCCGGAAGGGCTTGACCGCCGGACCGGGCCAGACCGGGACGGGGGAGTCCCGGAGGCAGCACGCGAAGCTGCCGGCGTGCCGCTCCACGGGGTGCGAGAAGCACCGCAGCGGGCCGGTCGGCGGCGACCACTTGCCTCCCTCGTCGCGGAGGGCGGCGGCGAAGTAGGACTGGACGGAGACCCTGCAGACTCGATCGCGGTCGAGGACGTTGTTCTCCCGGAAGGCAATGCGCCAATCCTCGAGCTTCCTGGCCGCCTCACGGGTCGCGATCAAGGCTCTCTCGAGGGCGGTGACTGCGCGGGGCACACGAGGAGTCGTAGCCTTGACGACACCCGTCACACCCAGCAGGGCGCTGGCTCGCGCCTGGATCGCGCTCATTCCCGCCGCGCTGCGACCTCCTTGCTCGGCCAGGGTCGAGAGCGAGGCGACGCGAGCTATGCCCGCGAGCTCGAGCGCGCCAGACTTGAACGGGGTGACGCTCGAGTCGTCGCCGAGCCCGAGCGTGGAGGCCTCGACGGCGGCCAGCCCTTCGCGGAGTCGTTCGATCTCCTTGACGTAGCTCGGGTCGTCGGCCGACACCTGTCGGAAGTCTCGGCTCGCGCTCAGGACGGAGAGGGATCTCGTCGTCGGGGCCACCGTCCCGACCTTCACCGCAGGCGTGCACGGAGCGGTGACCTTGTCCCGCACGAGCACGAGCGCCGTGAACACGCGCGACACGGGCTGCATGTCGACCTGCTCGTCGGTCGGGACCGTGGCAGGGCGGAAGCGGATCCGGATCCTGTTCTCCGCGGGGAAGCCGACGACCGTCGCGTTCTGGCTGCGCAGGCCCTCGAGCCGCTCGACGGCCTCGCGGACGTACTGGAGCTGCCCGCGCACGGCGACGCTCTGGAAGGCCCCCTCGAGGTCGAGCGCGAGCTGGAGCTTCCGGAGCGAGCCCGTGAGCTGGTCGAGCGTCTGGGCGGTCTCGGCCGGCATGACCGCGAGCACGCGGTAGTCCTCGGCCGCGCCCACGGTCAGCTCGGCGACGGCGTCGTAGGGGTGGTAGCGCGTGTACCAGCCCGGCTCGGCCGTGACGGTGAAGTGCATCTTGTAGGGGAGGAACTCCGTCGAGGCGCGGTCGCGGAACGAGAACCCCTCGAGGTTGTAGTACTCCTCCATGTTGACCATCTGGAGCTTGTAGGCGGCGACCAGGGCCGCCTTCGTCGCGGGCGAGAGCCCGTAGTCCGCGCCCGAGCGCTCGAGGACCTTCCACATGCGCTCCTGCACCCCCTGCGGCGTGTCGAGGTAGTCGCTCGCTCCGATCGCGTCCGGGGCCTCCGGCGAGCGGAAGGTCCGCTCGCGCTCCTGCGAGTACTCGTCCTGCGCCCGCTGTTCGCTCGTGCTCGTCACCAGCCCCTCGGCGTCGCGCGCGGACGTCGTGCTCCCCGTGAGCCCCCTCGACTGCCGCGTGGCCTGCGAGAGCTGATCGCCGCTGAAGCTGGCCTTGAGCCCCCCCCGGAGCCCTTCGTAGGCGAGCTGCGTGATCCCGACCGACGGAGCGTCGACGGCCTCGGCGAGCGTGAGCTCGTCGCGAAGGGTCCGGAAGCGGAGGGCCTTGTCGCCGTTGGCGCTCGCCGTGATCGGGGTGAACGTGGGCGTGGAGATCGTCACGTAGCCGATCGCGTCGGCGCGCGCCTCGGAGGAGGGCTCCCCGGGGAGCATGACGCAGCCGCCCAGGACGAGCGCGGCGACCAGAGCAGCGGCCCGCGCGGAGCGGAGCTGCGGACGAGCGGACGGGGTCGGCATGGGGAGCTGCTCCGTGGTGTGGGCCGTCCGGGCGAGTGGCCGAGCTCGGCGCCCGCGCGCGACGGGGAGCAGGATCGCGGCGACCTGGCGGTCGCCGCGATCATCAACCTTGCGTAGGCTCGCCTGGCGACCGACGGTCTCCTTCGGACACCCAGGGTCCGAGCGTCGTGCCAGACTGCCGTCGTGACCCTGGACGACTCGGTGCCCTCGCACCCTCCCGACCCGCGCCTCCCGCCGTTGCCGCCGCGGCGGGCGGGGCTCGCGATCGTCCGCGAGCTCGGCCGCGGCGGCATGGGGGTCGTCTGGGAGGTCGCCGCGCCCGGGGGCGGGCGCTACGCGCTCAAGACGCTCGCGCCCGGCGCGGACGCCGAGGCCCGCCTGCGCTTCCGCGCCGAGGGCGAGCTCATGGCGCGCCTCGACCACCCGCACGTCGGGCGCGTCCACGACGCGGAGCTCGAGGGGCCCGCGCCGTGGTTGCTCGTCGACCTCCTGCCGGGCGGGTCGCTCCAGGACGAGCTCGCGCGCGGGGGGCCGCTCCCGCTCGGTCGCGCGCTGGCGCTCGCCGCGAAGGTCGCCCGCGCGCTCGAGCACGCGCACGCGCGCGGGGTGCTCCACCGCGACGTGAAGCCCCAGAACGTGCTCCTCGACGACCGCGGCGAGCCGCGGGTCGTCGACTTCGGGCTCGCGCGCGCCGCCGCCCTCGGCCCCGACCGGCTCACGGTGACGGGCGAGGTCCTGGGCTCGCCCGCCTACCTGGCGCCCGAGCAGGCCCTCGACGCGAAGGCCGCGGACGCGCGCGCCGACGTCTACGGCGTCGGCGCGCTCCTGTTCGCGCTCCTGACCGGGGCGCCGCCGTTCACGGGGCCGACCGTGCTGGCGACCCTCCAGGCCGTGATCGCGGGCGGCCCGCCGCCGCCTGGCGCACGCCGGGCCGGCGTGCCGCCCGACGTCGACCGGCTCGTGCTCGCCGCGCTCGCGCGCGACCCGGGC
>JANJTH010000305.1 GCA_024711205.1 Planctomycetota bacterium
GAGCGGCGAGGTCCGGCCGCCCCAGGCGCCACCATGCGCGCGCCGCGACGAGCTGGGCGCGCGGGTCCCCGGGCGCGAGCTCGAGCGCGCGCGCGGCGTCGGCGAGGGCGCCGAGCGAGTCGCCGGCGCGGAGCCGGAGCCCGGCGCGCGCGAGGTGGCCCACGCTCGCGCGAGGCTCGAGCTCGAGGAGCCGCTCGCAGGCGGTCGCGAGCTCTTCCGGCGCGTCGCGGGCGGGGTCGCCGTCCGCGAGCAGCGCCTCGACGAGGTCGCTCCAGCCACGCGGGTCGTCGGCGGCGTACCCGACCGCCTCTCGCGCGCGCGTGAGCGCCCGCGGCAGGTCGCCGAGGAGGCGCTCGAGCCCCGACATGCCGGACAGGAGGCCGACCGGGTCGTCGGTGGGGAGGGTGGCGGCCCGGGCGAGGTGCGCGCGCACGATCCGCGGCGCCGCGCCGCTCGCGATCGCGACGCTCGCCGCGAGGAGGTGCGACCTCGGGTCGTCGGGCGCCTCGTCGAGCACCTCGGCCGCGCGCGCCTGCGCCTCGCCTTGCCGCATGCGCCCGGTCGCGACGCGGGCCGCGAGGGCGGCGCGCCCCCGTCGCCCGACGGGCACCCGCGCGAGCTCCGCCTCGAGCGCGTCGAGGTCCGCGCCGCCGTCGAGGGCGAGCCGATCGACCGCGCGCCCGAGCGCGTGGTCGCCCTCGTCGAGCGCCGGGTTCGCCCGCCGTGCGGCGTCGAGGCGCCCGAGGGCCCAGCGCGCGTCGAGGTGCCCGGGGCCGACGCGCGCGCCGAGCCGCCGGAGGAGTCGGCGCGCGCCCTCGGCGTCGCCGCGCACCCCCGCGACCGCCGCGGCGGTCGAGAGGACGCGGGCCTGGGCGGGGACCTCGGCCAGCGCGCGCTCGACCGACGCGGCCGCGCCCGCGAGGTCGCCCAGCGCGAGGCGCGCGCGGGCGAGCGCGGCCTGCTCGGCCGCGCGGGAGGGCGATGCGTCCGCGGCGTCGAGCGCGGGGGCGAGCCGCGCGACGAGCGCCGCGGGCTCGTGCTCCGCCTCGGCGAGCAGGCGCAGCGCGGTCGTCGTCGGGTCCTCGCGCCGGCCCGCGGCGCGCTCGGCCTCGAGGAGCGCGAGCGCGCGGGCGGGGTCGCCCTCGGCGAGGGCGAGCGTGGCCCGGGCGATCGCGAGGGCCAGCGGCGCCTCGCGCGCGGGCACGAGGGAGAGCGCCTCGTGCGCGGCCTCGGGCCGGCCGAGCAGCGCGAGGTAGCGCGCGCGGACCGCGGCGAGCCCGGCCGCGAGCCGGGGCGCGACCGCGGCGCCGCGCGCGGTCGCCTCGAAGTCGGCGAGGGCCCCCTCCACGTCGTCGCGGACGAGGCGGGTCCCGGCCCGGGACTCGAGGAGCTCCGCGCGGGCGACCTCGGCCGCGGGGACCCCGTCGAGCCAGGCGAGCGCCCGCGACGCGCAGTCGTCGGCCTCGGCCGGGCGCCCGGTCGCCCCGGCCGTGGCCGCGAGCAGGGTCCACGCCGCCGCGTCGGGGCGCGCGCCGGGGGCCGTGACGCGGCGACGGACCCGCTCGGCGCCAGCCCAGGGCGCGCGTGGGTCGTCCAGGAGGTGCAGGCTGCCCTCGGCGAGCTCGACCTCGGGGTCCTCGGGCGCGTCGCGGCGGGCCCGGGCGAGCGCGGCGTGGCCCTCCTCGCGGGCGGCCGTCCGGAGCGCGCGCGCGAGCCGGGCCTCGAGCCGGGCCACGGCCCGGGCCTGGCTCGGGGAGGCCGACAGGTCTCCGCCGACGGGGCGGGCCCGGGTGAGCACGCGGCGGCACAGGGCCGCGACCGCGGTCATGCGCCCTCGCTCGAGGAGCGCATCCGCGACCTCGAGGGCGGGCTCGAGCGCGTCAGGGCAGCGGTCGACGGCCGCCAGCGCGTGGCCCTGGCAGGCGAGGGCGAGCGCCTCGACGTCGGCGGCGCCTCGCACGGACGGGAGCGGGTCGGCGCGCAGCGCCTCGAGCGCGCGCCGCGGGTCGAGCCGCGCGAGGGAGTGGAGATACACCCGCCGGACGGCCGCGTCCTCGCGCGCGTGCGCGCCGGCCCGCTCGAGCGTGGCGACGATGGCGGCGGGGTCGTCGGCCGCGGCGAGGGCGAGGAGCCCGGCGCGGAGGGTGGCGGAGCGCGCGCGCTCGGACGGGTCTCGCGGCTCCGCGTCGAGCAGGAGCCAGGCCTCGAGGGGCCGTCCCAGGCGGACGGCGACCTCGGCGCCGAGCACGCGGGTCGAGTGCGCGTCGGGCGCGAGGCGCCGGGCCTCGGCCAGCTCGCGGGCGGCGTCCTCGCCCGCTCCGCGGTGCAGCGCCGCGCGCGCGCGGAGCACGCGCACGAACAGGCGGTCCGGGGCGAGCGCGAGCGCCCGGGCGAGCAGGTCGTCGGCGCGAGAGAGGCGGGCGTCGCGCTCGGGCCCGGCAGGGAGCGCGCGCGCGCCGACCTGCGCGAGGAAGCCCTCCGTGGCGAGGAGGACCGGGTGCTCGGGCTCGCGGGCGAAGGCCTCCGCGAGCGCGCGGGCGGCGCCCTCGAGCTCGCCCCGCTCGAGCGCCGCCGCGATCGGCGCGAGGAGCGCCTCGTCCGCGGCGTCGCCGGAGGCCGCGGCGCCGTCGGCCGGGTCCGCGGGGCGCGCCGCCGGTCCGTCCTCCCCCGCCGGAGGCGTCCGGACGTCCGCCGGCGCGACGTCTCGCCCGCCGGCGTCCGGGGCTGCGCCGGGCGCGGGCCGAGCTCCTCCCCCGCGGTCCGCGTCCGGCTCCGGCGTATCCACGGCGGGCGACGCCGCGTCCGGCGCGCGCCCCGACCCGACGACGAGGGCGAGGGCGAGGACGAGCGCGAGGGCGAGGGCGGCGCCCACGAGGACCGGGCGGCGGCGCCGGCCGGGGGCGGGGGGGCGCCGGGGGGCGGCCCCCCCCCCCCGGGCGGGGCGGGGACGCCGCCCGCCCGGCGGCCCCCCCCCGCGCGGGGGG
>JANJTH010000326.1 GCA_024711205.1 Planctomycetota bacterium
TCGGGCGGTGTGGTCCTCGTGCGGGCGCTCGCCCCTCGGGGGCCCGTCCCCGGGGCGGCCTCGGCGGGGCCGCGGGCCCCCGGGGGCCCCGGCTGCGGCCCCCCGCCCCCCGCCCCGGGGGCGGGGGGGCGCCCCGCCCGCGCCCGGGTCAGCGCGGGAAGTCGACGATCAGCCAGCCGGCCTCGCGCCGCTCGAGCCGGAAGGCCTTGCCGGCGCCTGCGTCGCCGCCGGGGACGCGCACGACCGCGCGGTCGTCGGTGACCTCGACGACGAGGAGCGGGAGGATCGCGTCGACCTGCTCGGGCGCGAGCGCCGGGCCCTTCTTCTTCAGCTCGGCCTTGAGGAGCGCCCCGAACTGCGCGGGCGTGAGCACCTCGAGCTGGGGGTTCCCGCGGGCGCTCAGCGCGAGGACGGCGGCCCAGTCGAGCACGCGGTCGAGCTCGTCGAGCGAGACCTGCCCCGCGAGCGCGCGGAAGTAGACCTCGACCGCCTCGCGGACCTCGCCCACGCCCTCGGCCTTCGCGCCCGCCGCCGCGGGCAGGTCGCGCCCGGCCTCCTCGTCGGTGCCGGCGAGCATGACGAAGGGCGCGTCGGCCTGCCGGAGCGACAGGACGCGGCGTTCGGTCGAGACGAGCATGTGCTCGACGCCCTGCCCCTTCGTGATCTTGACGGCGTGGACCTGCGCCGGGGCCCCGCGGTGCTCGGCCGCCGTCGCCGCGCCGACCTCGAACGTGAGCCGCTCCCAGCGCGGCTCGCCCTCGCCCTTGGGCCAGGCGACGCGCGGGAGCGCGAAGGTCCCCGGGCGGTCGCCGAACGCGCGCGCGAGGAGGAACCAGGCGTCGTCGTGGTCGGCGCCCCCGGGCGCGCGGGCGGTCGTCGTCGCGCCGTCGCGCGTCGTCTCCATGACCCAGCCGTCGCCGTCCCGCCGCTGGACGCGGACCGTCTCCGCGACCTTCTCCCCCTCCGTCTCGCGCTTGCGGGACTCGTGGCGGACGAGCCCGAGCCGCGCGTCGAGCAGCACGACCTCCTCCTCCTCGAGCCGCTTCGGCCCGAACGAGAGCGCGAGGAGGGCGCGCTGCCGGTAGACGGCGCCCGTCTCCGGCGCCGCCCGCTCGACCTCGACGCGGACCGTCCCGAACGACTTCGTCTCGACGTAGACCCCGAACGTCGTCGTCCCGAGCAGCCGCTCCTCGCCCTCGGGGCTCAGCCCCGCCAGCAGCGCCGCGCCGGCCTCCTCGGCCTCGTCCGCGCGGGCGACGCCGGCCACGGACCCCGACCCGAACACCGCCACGAGCGCCGCGCTCAGCGCCGCCCGCCCGAACCAGCTCTCCCTCACGCCGCCCCTCCCCGCGGGCGCCCAGCGCCCCCGACCGCGCCGATCCTCGCGCCGGCGC
Source organism: Planctomycetota bacterium (assembly GCA_024711205.1). Classification (GTDB taxonomy): domain Bacteria; phylum Planctomycetota; class J058; order J058; family J058; genus JANJTH01. Next base: position 1,395 of record JANJTH010000326.1, read on the forward strand.
GAGGGCCCGGCAACGGGGCGCCGTGCATCGCTACCGGCCCCCGTGGGCGAGGGTCCTGACCTGGCCGTCGTCGAACCGGACCTCGAGCTTGCGCCCACGCACGGACAGGACGACGCCGGGACCGAACCTCGCGTGGGCGAGGCGCTCCCCGGGCTCGAACGCGCGGTCGGGCCGGTAGCCGCGGGGGAGCGAGGCCGCGACGCGGACCGCGCCCAGGTCCTCACCGGGCGCGTGGTGGACCAGCTCCCCGTCGCTCGCGTGCAGGACGAACACGAAGCCGTCGCAGCCGCCTCCGCGCAGCACGTGGTAGACGTCGGTCCCGGGGGCCCCCCGCGCCTCGTCCTCACTCATGTCGGGCCTCCAGCGGTACGTACAGGCGTGCTCCTCGCCGACCCACTCCCACAGGGGGCCCGAGGGGAGTTCGAGCCCGAACGCGTTGCGCTCGGGCTTGGGCCTTCCCCCTGGGCCTGGCGCCGGTCCGGGCCCGGCGCCCTGCGCCGACCCACGGACGAGCTCGACGTCTTCCCGGCCCCGATCCAGGCCCAGGTCCGCGCACGGTCCCCGCGGCTCGTCCGGCGTCGAGCCACCGGCGCGGCAGCCCCACTCCCACTCCGCCTCGCTCGGGAGGCGCAAGGGCGGCGTCGCTTCGAGCCGGCGCCGCGCCGCACCCCACGAGACGAGGAGCGGGCCCGCGCCGGGGTCCACTTCGAGCGGGGCGACCCCGAGGAGGAAGGGCCGCACGACCTCGTCGCGCACGATCGGGCGCGGGTTCACGTAGCCCAGCTTGTCCTCCGACCAGTCGTTGTGGGCGCGATCCTGTCGGCGATCCTCCAGCTTGCCCCGACGGTAGCGTCCACCAGGGAGGAGCTGGAGTGCAGCACCCGAGCGCTCGTGGGAGAGCGTCGCGGTCCGGTGGGCCTGCCCGCCGCGGGCGTAGCTGGCCGTCGCCTCGTGGCGCCAGCCCGGCCCGAGGCGACCGACCGCCGCGTCGACCGCGGCGTCCTGCTGCGCCGGGGAGGCAGCGCGCCAGGTCTCGAGGTCGTCGAGCAGGTCCAGCGGGTCGTCCACCCCGTGAGCCTAGCAGCGCTGCGATCGCGGCTGGCCTCCTCAGGGCCTCGTGGACTCGAACGCCCGCGTCGCTCCGGCTCGACGTGGCCTGTGCGCGCTGGCGCCCCTGCCGCGGGCCAGGCGCAGGGAGGCCGTGCGCGCGTGCTCGTGATCGGCGTCGTGACCCACGGCAACCCGCCCGGGCAGCTCGCGCGGCTCGCGCGCTCGCTCGAGCTCGCCGGGCGGGACCTCGACGCGCGGCCGCGCGTGCTCGTGCGCGACCACGGGGCCGCCGACGCGCCGAGCGCCTTCGACGCCCGGACGCACCCTTGCCCATGTGAATGGGCGAGGACCGCCGAGCAAGGACGCGGAAGTCCGCGTCCTTGCTCCTTCGCAGCGCCTTCTCGATCCTTCGGCGCTCAGCTCGCCGGAGCTCGACAACACGCTTCAGCGGGGACTCCCGACGATCACGGCCGGCAAGCTCAGCGGTCGTCGGGAGTCTCTCCGTCCGCAGGCACCGACAGGTCCCGCGCCCGCTTCACCGGCGCGCCAGCGGGAATCCTGGACGGTGATCTAGCCGATGATGTCCTCGCCGCCGTCGAGCCGGAGCACGTTGCCCGTGAGCCAGCCCATGTCGGGGTGCGCCAGGAGCGGGAGCGCGCGGGCCACGTCCTCGGGCTCGGTGAGCCGCCCGCAGGGGTTGAGCGCCTTCGTGCGCTCGATCATCTCGGTGTGCCCCGGGATCTTCCGCAGCGCCGGGGTGTCGGTCACGCCCGCCTGGAGCGCGTTCGCCGTGATCCCGCGCGGCCCGAGCTCGAGCGCGAGCTGCCGGCAGTGGCTCTCGAGCGCGGCCTTCGCGGCCGAGACGGCCCCGTAGCTGCCCCACACCCGGTGGCTCCCGGCGCTCGTCATGGCCCAGATCCGCCCGCCGCGGCCCATCTGCTCGCGAGCGACGAGGTCCTGCACCCAGTAGACGAGGCTGTTCGCCATGACGTCGAGCGTCATGTCGAACTGCTTGCGCGTGAGCCGCCCCGCCGGCTCGGGCGCGACGAACGGCTTGAGCGTCCCGAACGCGATCGAGTGGAGCAGGCAGCGGACCGTGTGCCCGCCGCCCTGCGCGAAGCGCGCGGCGACCGCGTCGAGGACCTCCTTGCGGGCGTCGTCGTCGGCCGCGTTCTTGTTGAAGAACAGCGCCTCGCGGCCGGCGGCCTCGACGTCGGCCTTGACCTGCTCGGCGAGCGGCTGCGTGTCGCGCCGGTCGAGGTGCACGCCGATCACGTTCATGCCGGCCTTCGCCAGCGACCGCGCGGCCGCGGCGCCGAAGCCGCTCGAGGCGCCCAGGATCAGGGCCCAGGGGGTGTCGCTCACGTCGCTCGTCTCCTGCCCGCGCCGGGGGCGGCGCGAAGGGGGCGGATTCTACCGCCCCTCCTCCTCGAGGAGCTTCCGCATCTCCGCGAGCTTCGCCCGGTCGTCCGGGCCGAGCTCCGGGAAGTCGAGGCCCATGGCCTTCATCGTCTGCTCGAGGACCTGCGCGACGGCCACCCGCATGTAGTCCTTGTCGTCGGCCGGGATCGCGTACCAGGGCGCCCAGGGGCGCGACGTCTCGCGCAGCGCGTCCTCGAAGGCGGCCATGTAGTCGTCCCAGCGGGCGCGCTCCTTGATGTCGCCGGCGGAGAACTTCCAGTTCTTGTGCGGCTCGTCGATCCGCTCGAGGAACCGCTTCTTCTGCTCGTCGCGCCCGACGTTGAGCCAGAACTTGAGGATCACGGTCCCGTTGCGCGCGAGGTGCTTCTCCCAGTCGCGGATCGACTCGTAGCGCTCGGCCCAGAGCGCCTCGAGGTCCTTCTTGCTCGGCTTCTTCGGGAGCCCGGGCAGGCGCTCGTCCTGGAGGTACTCCGGGTGGACCCGCACGACGAGGACCTCCTCGTAGTAGCTGCGGTTGAAGATCCCGATCTCGCCGCGCCCGGGCAGGGCCTTGCTCGCGCGCCAGAAGAAGTCGTGGTCGAGCTCCTCGGCCGACGGCACCTTGAACGAGGTGACCTTGCAGCCGGCCGGGTTGATCCCGGTCATCACGGCGCGGATCGTCCCGTCCTTCCCGGCCGCGTCGATCGCCTGGAAGATCATGAGGATCGAGTGGTCGTCGCTCGCGTAGAGCCGCTGCTGGTGCTCGGCGATCTTCTCGACGACCCCCGCGAGGATCTCCTCGCACTCCTTGCGCTTCGTCGGCGCCCCCTTGGGCGGCGCGCTCGACGCGTCCTTCAGCTTGAACGAGCCGTCGAAGGGGACCCGGTGCGGGCCCTTGGGGAAGTCGTCGAACACGGTGCACCTCGCGGGGGTCGAGGCTACGGGACCGGCACCCGACCGCAAGGCCGCCCCGGCCGGCGAGCGGTTAGCCTCGTGGCCCCCTCGGGAGGCCAGGCCGTGCTGCTGCTCCGCGACCCCGTGTTCCTCGACCACGCGACCCCCGAGGGGCACCCCGAGTGCCCCGCCCGGGCCGAGGTCGTCGCGGCCGCGCTCGAGGGCGCGCCCGGGGTCCACGCGGTCCGCTCGGCCCGCGCGGGCGACGAGGCCGACCTCGTGCGCGTGCACGACCCGGGCTACGTGGCCTCGCTGCGGGGCCCCACGGGCCCCCGCGGGCGCGCGCTCGACCCCGACACGTTCCTCTCCCCGCGCTCGTTCGAGGTCGCCCTCGCCGCGACCGGCACGGTCTGCGCCGGCCTCGACGCGGTCCTCTCGCCGGGGGCCGCGGGGGGCGCGGACGCCGGCGCCGGCGCGGACGCCGACCGGCGCGCGTTCGCGGTCGTGCGCCCGCCGGGGCATCACGCCCGCCCGGACCGGGCCATGGGCTTCTGCCTGTTCAACCACGTCGCGGTGGCCGCGGCCCGCGCGCGCGCCGTCCACGGGGTCGAGCGCGTGGCCGTGCTCGACTTCGACGTCCACCACGGCAACGGCACGCAGGAGGCCTTCTGGCGCGACGGGAGCGTGTTCTTCACCTCGCTCCACCGCGACCGCTTCTACCCGGGCTCGGGCCACGCCGACGAGACGGGCGAGGGCCCCGGGCGCGGGACCACGCTGAACCTCCCGCTCCCGGGCGCGACGAAGCCCGCCGCCTACCTCGAGGCCCTCGCGCGCGCCTGCGAGGCGGTCGTCGCGTTCCGGCCCGGCGTGCTCCTCGTCTCGGCCGGGTTCGACGCCTACCGGCGCGACCCGGTGGGCGGGCTCGGGCTCTCGGCCGAGCACTACGCCGCGATCGGAGCCGCGCTGCGCCAGGCGGCCGACGCCAGCGCCGGGGGCCGGCTGCTCGCCGTCCTCGAGGGCGGCTACGCGCTCGAGGCCCTGGGCGGGCTCGTCCGCGCGTTCGTGGCCGGGGTCGAGGGGCTCGCCCCCGGGTGAGCCCCGCGGCCGGGGTCAGCGCTGGCCGCGCTGGAAGAAGATCTCCTTGATGTCGCGCAGCGTGTAGCCGGTCTCGTTGAGCTCGCGGATCAGCCGCAGGTGCTCGACGACCGAGGCCGGGTAGAGGCGGTGCCCGGCGGCCGTCGTGTCGGCCTCGTGGATCAGGCCCATGGCCGTGTACTGGTAGAGCACCTGCCGGCTCAGCCCCGTGCGCGCCATGACCTCGCCCGTGGGCAGCAGGTCCGCGGCCGCGGGCTCGCCCGCGTCCGCGCCCTTCCGGGCTGGCCTCGCCTTGCGCGCGCGATCGACCAACGCACCCCCTCGGGCGGGCTCCGCCCCCCCCCTCTCAGGTAGACCACCGGCGCCGAAGTCGCAAGGTCGGCGCTCGCCTGGATTTTGCCCCCACCTGGACAGGGCCCGCGGGGGCGGGGAGACTCCCGCGCATGCTCTACCCCCGCAGCAAGATCGTCGCCACGATCGGCCCCGCCTGCACGCCGGAGAAGCGCCTGCGCGCGCTGCTCGAGGCCGGCGTGAACGTGTGCCGGCTCAACTTCTCCCACGGGACGCACGACGACCACCTGGCCGTGCTCGAGCGGATCCGCCGGATCGAGGCCGAGCTCGGCCGGCCCGTCGCGATCCTCCAGGACCTGTGCGGGCCGAAGATCCGCACCTCGCGCCTGCCCAAGGGCGCCGTGCTCCTGACCGAGGGCCAGCGGGTCACGCTCGTGGCGGGCCTCGAGACGTCCGACGACCCGGAGCGGATCGGGGTGTCCCTGCCGACGCTCGCCGACGAGGCCGAGGCCGGGCAGCGCGTGCTCCTCGACGACGGGCTGATCGAGCTCCTCGTCGAGTCGGTGCACCCGGCCGAGAAGTCCCTCCGCTGCCGCGTGGTCTACGGCGGGACGCTCAAGGACCGCAAGGGCGTGAACTTCCCCGAGACGAAGCTGACCGTGCCGTCGCTCACCGAGAAGGACCGCGAGGACTTCGAGTGGGGGCTCCGGCACGGCGTCGACTACGTGGCGCTCTCGTTCGTGCGCCACGAGGACGACGTGCGCCCGATCCGCGAGCGCATGGCCGGGCTCGAGCAGGCGCCCCGCGTGATCGCCAAGATCGAGAAGCCCGAGGCCCTCGCGCGCCTCGAGCAGATCATGGCGGCGTTCGACGGGGTCATGGTCGCGCGCGGCGACCTGGCGGTCGAGACGCCGCTCTGGACCGTGCCCGCCCAGCAGAAGCGGATCATCCGGCTCGCCAACCTCATGGACCGGCCCGTGATCACGGCCACGCAGATGCTCGACTCCATGCAGGAGCAGCCGCGGCCGACCCGCGCCGAGGTCTCGGACGTCGCGAACGCGATCTACGACGGGACCGACGCCGTCATGCTCTCGGGCGAGACCGCGAGCGGGCGCTACCCGATCGAGGCGGTGCGGACCATGCGCCAGATCGCCGAGCACGCCGACCGCGACTCGGACCAGGCGGGGAGCTTCCGCCACGAGAGCAACGTCGACCTGAGCAGCTTCGGCGACTCGATCTGCGGCGGCGCGGTGCAGGTCGCGGCCGACCTGGGCGCGCGCTGCCTCGTGACGTTCACCGACACGGGCCGCACCGCGCTCTACATGTCGAAGTACCACCCGCCGATCCCGATCCTCGGCGTCGCGCAGGACCCGCGGACGCTCCGTCGCATGGCGCTCTACCGCGGGGTCGTCCCGATCCCCGTCGTGCAGGAGGTCGCCCGCTCCGAGGAGCTCGTCGCGCAGGCCGAGGCGGAGATCGTCCGGCGCGGGCACGGCGCCGTGGGGGACATCGCGGTCTACGTGGGCGGCTCCAACCTGGCGCTCCAGGGCAACGTGAACTCGCTCAAGGTGCGGCGGATCGGCGACGCCGGCGGCCTCTGAGGTCCGCGAGGGCGGCCGCGAGGGAGGGAGGCTCGCGCGGAGCGAGGCCCTCGTCCGCGGCCGCCCACGCGAACCTCGTGGGTGCGGGAGGGACCGGCTCCGCACGGAGGTCCGGGGGCGCGGCGCGCAGCGCGACGGGGGCGGGTCGCCGGCGGAGCGAGTGGCGTTGCGCTCGGAGCCGGTCGCGAATAGGCTCCGCACCCCTACCCCCAGGAGGAGACCCATGATGCAGCTCAGGTGGAGCGCCGTCGGCGCCCTGGCCGCGCTCGCGCTCGCCGCGGCGCCCGCGCCCGCGGCCGAGTGGTTCGTCAAGGCCGGCGCGACCGGCAACGGCGAGGCGAAGGAGACCCCGGCCGGCGACCTCGCCGCGGTGCTCAAGGAGTGCCGGCGCGGCGACGTCGTGCACGTGGCCCAGGGCGAGTACCTCGGGCGCGCGAACACGGGCGAGTTCCGGATCGACGTGCCGAACCTGACGCTCGTGGGCGGCTGGGACGACGCGTTCGCGAAGCGCGACCCGTTCACGCACTTCACGATCCTGCGGCGCGCGCCCGGGATCAAGACGGGCGTCAACTACACGAACACGCTGGGCGGGCTCGTCGCCATCGAGCCCGACGCCCACGGCGAGGGCCGCGTCGTGTCGGCCTCGGGCCTGATCGTCGACGGGTTCGTCCTCGATGGCTCGACCCGCAACCTCTACAACAACACCGGCGCGCTCGCCGCGCAGGGGTCGTGGAAGGAGTCGCTGATCAAGCTCTCGGCGGCGCACTTCTACTCGACCGTGAACGTGAAGATCCGCAACTGCGTGCTGTTCAACTGCTACAACATGGGGATCGAGATCAAGTGGCAGGGCAGCGAGAACGAGATCTCGAACTGCCTGATCTTCAACAACATGATCGCGGGGATCGACCTCCGGGCCTGCCAGCCGGGCAAGATCAACGGGCCGGGCGCCGTCGACGTGGGTGAGGCCACGGTCGCGATCCGCAATTGCACCGTCGCCTACACCTGGGACCACGACAAGGCGCAGATGGGCTGCGGGATCCTCATGCCGGGCGGCGGCGGCCGGGCGATCGTCGAGAACAACGTGTTCGCCTGGATGACGGGCGTGAACAGCGCCGCCGTCCGCGGCCACGGGCCCAAGGACGTCGTCCGCGGCAACGTGTTCCACGTCACGGGTGACGGGAAGGGGATCGTCGACGGCCAGGCGACCGCGGCCCAGATGGGCGGTGGCGGCGGCCGTCGTCGGGGCGAGGAGGAGGAGGAAGAGGGCGGCGGCGGCAGCGCGGGCGGCAGCCCCAACGTCGCCGACAACGTGGTCGCCGACCCCGGCTTCGACGCGCGCGTCGACAAGGACTGGTTCACGAACTTCACCGGCTTCGCGGCGAAGTTCAACAAGGTCGCGGTCGACGTCGTCGACGCCTGCCGCGCGAAGCAGGGGCTCGCGCCCGTGGGCAAGGTCGGGGCGGCGCTGCCGCCGACCGAGCAGGCCTGGGGCAAGGTCTACCCGACCGGCGACCTCCCCGGGATGATCCGGGCGCTCGTCGCCGATCAGGCCGGCAAGGGTTTCCGGCCCGACGCGCCGCTCGCGACGTACACCTCGCGCGAGGAGCCCGAGCTCGCCGGCGCCGTCGGCGGCAAGCCGGCCGACTACCGCGAGATCACCTTCGACGACCTCTACCAGGGCGGCGCGAACGCGCCCAAGGAGGGCGAGAAGGTCAAGCTCAAGGTGAACCTGCGCGGCGAGCTCGCGACCCGCTGGGCCCACATGCCCTTCCTGAACCAGCTCGACTACCTCCACTTCGAGGTCGGCAAGCCGGGCGTGACGGGCAACACGCCCGACCGCTTCTTCGCCTACGCGGTGCGCGGGAGCCAGGCGGGGCAGCGCTACAACGAGCTCGGCGCGCGCGGCGCCGCCGGGCAGACCAAGGACGGGATCTGGGTCCGCGGCATGATCTACCCGACGGGCCAGCCGGCGAACAACAAGGTCCGCTGGGTCATGGTGATCGACTTCATCGGCAAGCCTTAGAGGTTCGCGAGGGCGGCCGCGCGCGAGGGCGGCGGGCGCCCCGCGGGGCCCCTGCCCGCGGCCGCCCACGCGAACCTCATGGTGCGGGACCGCGCCGCTCCGGGCGGGGGGCCCAGGCCCCGAGGCTCGGAGGCGCGGCTGGCGGCGCGTCGGAGGGCGCGGGCCTGGGCGCCGTGGGCCATGGGCACGCCGCGGGGCCTGGTCCCAGAGGTTCGCGCGGGCGGCCGCGCGTGAGGGTGGCTCGCGATCCGCGGGGCCCCTGCCCGCGGCCGCCCACGCGAACCTCATGGGGCGGGAGCGCGCTGCTCCGGGCGGGAGGCCCAGGCCCCGAGGCTCGGAGGCGCGGCTGGCGGCGCGTCGGAGGGCGCGAGCCCGGGCGCCGTGGGCCATGGGCACGCCGCGGGGCCTGATCCCCTCGCGGACCAGGCGCGCGGCCCCATCCCTATCCGAGAGGTGCTGGAGGGGGCGGCGCCGCAGGCGCGGCCCCCTCCAGCACCTCTCGGCACCAGAGCTCGAGCCAGAGCACGGCCCACAGCTCGTGCTGCCAGTTCCAGGCGCGGTCCTGGTGCTGGCGGAGGAGCGCCTCGACGGCCTGCATGTCGAGGAGCGCCGCGACGCGGGCGTCGGGCGCGAGGACGAGCTCGCGGAAGAGCGGGATCAGGGGGCCCCGGAACCAGGCGTCGAGCGGGACCGAGAAGCCCCGCTTGGGCCCGGAGACGACCTCGGGGGGCAGGAGCCGCCGGGCGAGCCGGCGGAGGATCCGCTTGCGCCGCCCGAGGCGGACCTTCTCGGCGAAGGGCAGGCGCATGGCCCAGGCCACGAGGTCGTGGTCGAGCAGCGGCGCGCGCGCCTCGAGGCCGTGGGCCATGGTCGCGATGTCGACCTTCACGAGGATGTCGTCGGGCAGGTACATCGCGAAGTCGGCCCACAGCGCGCGCTCGTCGTCGTCGTCGGTGTCGGCGTCGCGCCAGCGCTCGCGGTAGGGGTCGTAGGGGTCCGGGTGCCCGGCCGCGGCGGCGAGCTCGGGGCGGATCAGCGCGCGCGCGGTGTCCGGCTTGATCACCATGCACCACTCGGCGTTGCGGTCGCACAGCCCGCGGTCGAACGAGCGCAGGAAGCGCTTCGCGGAGCGGAGCGGGTCGTGCGCGCGCGGGCGGTGGGGGAGCCGCTCGACGAGCGCGCCGAGCGCGCGGCGGAGCCTGACCGGGACGCGCTCGAACAGGCGCCCGGCCTGGTTCGCGGAGTGGCGGAGGTAGCCGCCGAACAGCTCGTCGCCCGCGTCGCCGCTGAGCGCGACCGTGACCTGCTCGCGCGCGACCTGCGCGACCCGGTAGGTCGGGATCGACGAGGAGTCGGCGAACGGCTCGCCGTAGCGGCGCACGAGGAGCGGGAGGACGGAGACCGCGTCGGCCGGCACGACGCGCTCCGTGTGGGCCGTCCGGTGCATGCGGGCGACGGCGCGGGCGCGCTCGCGCTCGTCGTACTCGACCTCGTCGAACCCGATCGTGAACGTCCGCACGGGGTCGGGTCGGAGCGCCGCCATGGTCGCGACGATCAGCCCCGAGTCGAGGCCGCCCGAGAGGAAGGCGCCGAGCGGGACGTCGGCGATCAGCCGCCAGCGGACCGCCTCGCGCAGGCGGCCCTCGAGCTCGTCGGTGAGCCGGCGGCGGGCGGCGGGCGTGCCCGCGTCGAGCTTGTCGCGGAAGGTCGGGCGCCAGTAGCGGCGCAGCCGCGGCGCCTCGCCCGGGCGCCACTCGAGCAGGTGCGCCGGCGGGAGCTTGCGGACGCCCGCGAGGGCGGAGCCGGGCGAGGGCACGTAGCCGTAGTGGAGGTAGTGGAAGACCCCGAGCGGGTCCATGGCGGGCGGGGGCGCGGTCGGGTCGGCGAGGAGCGCCGCGGGCTCGGACGCGAACCGGAGCGCGTCCGGGTCGAGCCGCCAGTGGAGCGGCTTCTGGCCCCCCCGGTCGCGCGCGAGCAGCAGGCGCCCCTGCCGGGCGTCCCACAGCGCGAAGGCGAACATGCCGCGCAGGCGCGTCACGAGGTCGGCCCCGTGCTCCTCCCACAGGTGGACGAGGACCTCCGTGTCGGTGCGCGAGCGGAAGCGGTGCCCCTTCGCCTCGAGCCCGGCCCGCAGCTCCTCGAAGTTGTAGACCTCGCCGTTGAAGACGACCCACACGGTCTCGTCCTCGTTGCAGAGCGGCTGCGCGCCGGCCGGCGAGAGGTCGATGATCGAGAGCCGCCGGTGCCCGAGCGCGGCGGGGCCCACGACCCGCACGCCCTCGCCGTCGGGCCCGCGGTGGGCGAGCGCGCGCGTCATGGCCCGCGCGGCCGCGGCGTCGCCGGGGCGGAGGGGGTCCTGCCAGATCAGCCCGGCGATCCCGCACATGGGCGGGGACTATAGCCGCCCGCGGCGCCGCGCCGGCGCGCGCGCGGGGTGGAGTAGGATCCGACCATGCGCGCGCGCTCGACCCCCACGGCCCTCCCGTGAGCCCCCCGCCCGCGGACGCCGAGGCTCCCTCGATCGCCGTGGTCGGGGGCTGCGGCCACGTGGGGCTGCCGCTCGCCGTGGCGTTCAGCCTCGCGGGCTCTCGGGTGGCGATCGTCGACCGGAGCGCCGAGGCGGTGGCCTCGGTCCGGGCGGGGCGCGTCCACTTCATGGACGAGGGGCTCGAGGCGGGGCTCGCGCGGGCGCTCGAGGCCGGCCTCCAGGTCGGGACCGACCCGGGCGCCGTCGCCGCGGTCGAGGTCGTCGTGTGCGTGATCGGGACGCCGATCGACGAGCACCTGAACCCGCAGGTCGACAAGCTGTTCGCCGCCGTCGACGAGCTCCTGCCCCACCTGCGCGCGGGCCAGCTCTTCGTGCTCCGCTCGACCGTGTTCCCCGGCGCGACCGAGACCCTGGCCCGCCGGCTCGCCGCGCGGGTCCCGGGGCTCGAGGTCGCCTTCTGCCCCGAGCGGGTCGCGCAGGGCGTCGCCCTGCGCGAGATCGGGGCGCTGCCCCAGCTCGTGTCGGGGACCACCCCGGCCGCGCTCGAGCGGGCGACGGCGCTGTTCGCGCGGCTGGCCCCGCAGACCGTCGCGCTCGAGCCGCTCGAGGCCGAGCTCGCGAAGATGTTCTGCAACACGTGGCGCTACATCCAGTTCGCGGCGGCGAACCAGTTCTACGCGCTGTGCCTCGCCCACGGGCTCGACTACTACAAGATCCACGAGGCGGTCACGCGGGACTACCCGCGCATGCGCTCGCTCCCGGGCGCCGGGTTCGCGGCCGGGCCGTGCCTGTTCAAGGACACGATGCAGCTCGCGGCCTTCTACAACTACGAGTTCTCGCTCGGGCAGGCGGCCATGCTCGTGAACGAGGGCCTCCCGCGCCGGCTCGTGCAGCACCTGCGCGGGGCCGGGCTCGAGGGGAAGGTCGTGGGCCTGCTCGGCATGACCTTCAAGGGCGACAACGACGACCTGCGCGACTCGCTCGCCTTCAAGCTCCGCAAGCTCCTGCTCGTCGAGGCGCGCGAGGTCGTGTGCACCGACGAGCACGCGCGCGGGGCCTGGTGGCGGCCGCTCGAGGACGTCCTCGCGCGGGCCGACCTGCTCGTCGTGTGCGCCCCGCACGCGCGCTACCGGGCGCTCGCGCCCCGGCAGCCCGTGCTCGACCCCTGGAACGTCCTCGGCCGCGGGGGCCTCCTCGCATGAAGGTGCTCGCGTGAAGGTGCTCGTCACCGGCTCGGCCGGGTTCATCAGCGGCTACCTCGTGGCCGAGCTGCTCGAGCGCGGGCACGAGGTGGTCGGGATCGACAACTTCTCGAAGTACGGGCGGGTCACGAAGAGCTACGACGGCCACCCGCGCTACCGCTTCGTCGAGGGCGACGCGAAGGACACGGGGCTGCTCGTGGAGCTGCTCGAGGGCTGCGAGCAGGTCGTCGCGTGCGCCGCGATGATCGGCGGGATCTCCTACTTCCACACGAAGGCCTACGACCTGCTGGCCGAGAACGAGCGGATCGTGGCCTCGACGTTCGACGCGGCGATCGCGGCCCACCGGCGCGGGCACCTGCGCAAGGTCAACGTGCTCTCGAGCTCCATGGTCTTCGAGTCGGCGACCGAGTTCCCGACGCCGGAGGGCGCCGAGCGGCGCTCGCCGCCGCCGCTCTCGACCTACGGGTTCCAGAAGCTCGCCTGCGAGTACTACGCGCAGGGGGCCTGGGAGCAGTACCGGCTCCCCTACACGATCATTCGTCCGTTCAATTGCGTGGGGATCGGCGAGCAGCGGGCGCTCTGCGACGAGACGATCAAGAGCGGCAACGTCGAGCTCGCGATGAGCCACGTCGTCCCCGACCTCGTGCAGAAGGTGGTCAAGGGCCAGGACCCGCTCCGGGTGCTCGGCTCGGGGGCGCAGGTCCGGCACTACACCTACGGGGGCGACCTGGCGCGCGGGATCCGCCTGTGCATGGAGCACCCGGCGGCCACGAACGAGGACTTCAACCTGTCGACGCCCGTCGGCCACACGGTGCTCGAGCTCGCGGCGCGGATCTGGGCGATCCTGCGCCCGGGCGAGCCGCTGCGCGTCGAGCACGACGAGCCGTTCCGCTACGACGTGCAGCGGCGCGTGCCGGCGGTCGAGAAGGCCCGGCGGGTGCTCGGCTACGAGGCGGCGACCTCGCTCGACGAGATCCTCGCGGAGGTCGTCCCGTGGGTGCGCGAGCAAGTCCGGCTCGGGACGATCTGACGGCCGTGGCGGAGCGGACGACCCGCGAAGGGGCCGCCCGGGACGAGGCGCGCCCGGGCGAGCTCACGGTCGTGGTCCCCGTCTACAACGAGGGCGCGAACCTGCGCGCCTGGTGGGACGGGACCGCCCCGCACCTGCCGCCCGGGACGGTCGTCCGCGTCGTCTACGACATGGAGGAGGACGACACGCTGCCGGTCGCGCGGGCCCTCGCCGCGGAGGGCGCGCCGCTCGCGCCGCTCCGCAACGCCGGGCGCGGCGTGCTCGGGGCGCTCGTGACCGGGCTGCGCTCGGTCGAGCGCGGGCCGGTCCTCGTGAGCATGGCCGACCTGAGCGACGACGCGGCGGTGATCCCGGCCATGCTCGACGCCTGGCGGGGAGGGGCGGCCGTCGTGGTCGCCTCGCGCTACATGCCGGGCGGGCGGCAGGAGGGCGGGCCGTGGCTCAAGGGGCAGCTCGCGCGCTGGGGGGGGCGCTCGCTCCACCGCCTGGCCGGGTTCCCCGTGCGCGACGCGACGAACAACTTCCGGCTCTACGACGCCGGCTTCCTCGCGCGCACGCCGATCCACAGCACGGGCGGGTTCGAGCTCGCCTTCGAGCTGACCCTCGCGGCCTGGCGCGCGGGCGAGCGCGTGGTCGAGGTCCCGTGCACCTGGCGCGACCGGGTCGCCGGCGAGAGCCGGTTCGACCTCCGGCGCTGGCTGCCCCGCTACGCCCGGCTGTGGGGGCGGGCGCTCGCGCACGGGTGGTCGCCGTGGCGCCGAGCGACGCAGGCCTCCGCGTGAGCCTGGACCGAGCGAGGGGCGAGGCCGCTCCAGGCGAGGCGGGCGGACCGGGCCCGGGCGACCGGCCGGAGGGCGCCGGACACGGCGGCGCCGACGACGCGCTCGGGCGCCTCTACGCGCGGCGGTTCGACGACCGGGACCGGGCCTGGAAGGTCGCGCTGTGGCGCGTGATCTGGGAGGAGCTCGTGTCGCGCTGGGTCCCGCCCGACGCGTGCCTGCTCGACCTCGGGGCGGGCGGCTGCGAGCTGATCAACGCGGCGGTCGCGCGGCGTCGGATCGCGGTCGACCTCGGCCCCGACCTCGAGCGGCGCGCGGGCCCCGGGGTCGAGGCCCACCGGGCGTCCTGCGACGACCTGTCGTTCCTCGCCGCGGGTGAGGTCGACGTGGTGTTCTCCTCGAACTTCCTCGAGCACCTGCCCGACAAGGACGCCGTCCTGCGCGTCCTCGCCGAGGCGCGCCGGGTCCTCCGGCCGGGCGGGCGGATCGTCCTGATCGGCCCGAACGTCCGCTTCCTCCCGGACCTCTACTGGGACTACTTCGACCACCACGTCCCGCTCTCCGACCGGAGCCTGGCCGAGGCGCTCGAGGTCGCCGGGCTCGAGGTCGAGCAGGTCGTCCCGCGGCTCCTCCCCTACACGATCAAGTCGCGCCTGCCGCGGGCGACCTGGCTCGTGCGGGCCTACCTGCGGCTCGGCCGGCTCACGGGCCCGCTCCTCGGAAAACAGTTCCTGCTCGTCGCGCGGCGCTGAGCGCGCCCACGCGCGGCGCGCCATGCTGGCGCCGAGGGGCCGGCGCGCCCCGCGGGGGAGGGGCGGGTGGCGCGGATCGCGTGGGGCCGCCGGCGCGCGGAGGGACCCCGGCCGTGCGCCTACTGCCGCGACGACGTGCCGGCGGGGGAGGGCACGGAGTGCCCGCGCTGCGCGACCGCGCTCCACCCCGCCTGCCGCGAGGAGCTCGGGCGCTGCCCGACCCTGGGCTGCGAGGAGGCAGCCGAGGCGCCGCCGGCCTGGCGCGCCCACCGCCCCGATGGGCGGGCGGGCGACGACCGGCGGCTCGCACCCGGGGGCGGGCTCGCTGCGGGCGCGGGGGCCGCGGCCGTGGTCCTGCACGCCGCCATGGTCCTCGTCGGGGTCGCGCACGAGGCGCCGGCCGCGCAGTTCGCGCTCGAGGGGCTGCTCGTCGCGGCGCTCGTCTGGGTCGCGAGCCACGCCCAGCCCTGACGGCGTCGGCGCGCGTCGTCGCAGCGCGCGGCGGCCGGGCCGCGAGGGGCCGCCGCCGCGGTCAGCCGCCGACGCGCAGGACCCGCCCGAGCGGCTCGTGCCCGAGCGCCGGGGAGGGCGCGCCACCCTCGAACGCGAGGCGCCCGCCCACGACGACGGCGGCGACGGCCGCGTCGTTGCGCCGGACGAGCCGGGACAGCCCCATGCCGGGGGCCTCGGCCTCGTGGATCGCCTCGAGCTCCGCGGTCAGGCCCTCGGGGCGGACGAGCGCGAGGTCGGCGCGACGGCCCGGCGCGAGCACGCCCGCGTCGAGCCCGAGCCAGCCCGCGAGCTCGGACGTGAGCCGCTCGACGGCGCGCCCGACGGTCATGCAGGGCCGGCCGGCGCGCTCCGCCTCGCGGACGAGCCGGAGCAGCCGCAGGGGGAAGTTGTAGTGGGCCATGTTGCGCAGGTGGGCCCCGGCGTCCGAGAAGCCGATCAGGATGTCGGGGTGGCGGACGATCCACTCGAGCCAGCGCGGGCGGTCGTTGCCCATGACCGTGTACCAGCGGAGCGCGGCGCCGTGCTCGATCACGAGGTCGAGGAACGCGTCGACGGGGTCCTGCCCGCGCTCGCGCCCGACCTCGGCGAACGTCTTGCCCACGAGGCCGGCCGCGGGGCAGGCGATCACGTGGGCCAGCGCCAGGTCGCGGTGGAAGGCGCGCGGCTTCCAGCGGGCGCGCCACTCGCGCTTGAAGCGCGCGCGGTAGGCCGGGTCCGCGAGGAGCGCGGCGCGCGCGGCGGGGTCGCGCAGGTGGAGGGCCGCGGCGCCGGCGCCGAGCTCCTCGAACACGACGAGGTCCATGCCGTCGGCCCAGAGGTCGAAGGGCTCGGGGAGCGCCTGCATGCGGAGGTCGGCGCGGAGGAGCCGCCGCGCGAGGCGCGCCATGGCCCCGGCCAGGCGGAACGCGAGCCGGTCCGAGCGGACGTCCATCATGCTCAGGAGCGTCGTCTTGAGCGGGCGCCCGAGCAGCCCGGCGCTCAGGAGGAAGAACAGGGGCACGTTGAGCTTGGTCGAGATGTTCGGGACGGCCTGCAGCACGCGCCCGCGGCGGCGCAGCATGCGCGCGAGGTGCCAGTACTCGCCCCAGCCCGCGAACACCGACGGCATGGGGCGGCTGCGGTAGGCGGCGGCGTCGTCGCCGTCCATCTTGTCCCAGGGGAGCGTGCTGATCGAGAGGCCCAGGTAGCCCGCGTCGAGCGCCTCGGCGAGCCAGCCGTCCATGCGCGCGAGCTCGGCCCGCGAGGGCCGGAGGCCGCGCGTCACGCTGCGCTCGAGGCCCATGGCGCCGGCGCGGATCGTCGAGTGGCCGAGCAGGCAGGCCACGTTGGGGCCGAGCGGCAGGCGCTCGAGGTGCGCGAGGTACTCCGCCGGGCCGTCCCAGTCCTTGACCCGCTCGAGGAGCGGGAGCACGCGCTCGCGCGGGAGCGCCTCGACGCGGCAGAACATGTCGGCCAGGTCGCGCGGGGCGCCGAGGGCCATGCTCAGGCTGCAGCTCCCGGTCACGACGGTCGTCACGCCGTGGCGGAGCGACTCCGCGAGCGCCGGCGCGGCCTCGAGCTCCGCGTCGTAGTGGGTGTGGAGGTCGACGAAGCCGGGCGTCACCCAGCAGCCCCGCGCGTCGAGCCGACGCCCGCCGGGGGCGGGCGCGCCGGGCGGCAGGACCTCGGCGACCCGCCCGCCCTCGAGCCGGAGCGTGGCGGGGACCCCCGGCCCGCCCCGCCCGTCGAACAGGAGCCCGCCCTCGACCCAGGTGACCTCGCTCACGTCGCCCTCCCGCTCACGAGGCGCCCCGGCCGGCCCCGCGCGGGGCCCGCGGCCGACGCGCCCGCCAGGGGGCGAGCAGCCGGCGCAGCTCGGCCAGGGCGGCGCGCGTGAGGTCCTCGCGCCCGTCGACCCCGTGGCCGAGCGCGAGCCCGTCGAACGCGGCCATGACGAGCCGCGCGCAGGCGGCGGCCCGCGCCGCGGGCACCCCCGGGAACAGGCCGCGGAGCGTGGCCTCGGCCTCGCGCTCGAAGCGCGCCTTGACGCCGCGGACGACGGCGAGGAGCGCGGCGTCGGTCCGCGCGGCGACGACGAGCTCGAGCCAGGCGACCGAGGCCGGCCCCGCGTAGGCGGCCCACAGCGCGGCGAGGACGCCGTCGAGGTCGCGGGCGGCGGCCGCGGCGGCGCGGAGCTCGGCGTGCCGCTGCGCCATGACGTGCTCGACCGCGGCGCCGAGGAGCGCCGCCTTCGTCGGGTAGTGGTGGAGCTGCGCCCCGCGCGTCGCGCCGGCCCGGCGGCATACGGCCGCCGTCGAGGTCCCGAAGTAGCCGCGCTCGACCAGGCAGGCCGCCGCCGCCTCGAGCACCCGCGCCCGCGTCCCCGCGCTCCGCTCCGCCTGCGTCGCCATGGAAACCAGCAGAGCAGATGGTTCAGGCCGGGTCAACCCAAAAACAGTCAGCGCTGACTGGTCGCGCGCGGAGCGCGGGCCCCGGGCGGGCCCGGCGGGACCTACGGGCTCACCTCGACGCGGAGCCCGAGGGCGCGGACCTCCGCGGCGAGGGCCTCGAGCCACGCCGCCGGGAGGCGTCCGAGCGTGGGCGCCTCGGGCTGGTGCGACGGGCGGGCGAGCCCGTAGAGGTGCACGCCGCGCAGCGGGACGCCGTCGCGGACCAGGGCCGCGAGCGCCGCGACGTAGGCGTCGAGCTCGGCCCGGTCGGGCGGCGACCCGTCGCGCGCGAACATGCAGGTCTGGACCCACGTCGGGCAGCGGGCGGCGCAGCCGCGCAGGCGCGCCAGGTGGTCGGCGGGGTCGGTCGCGGTCGAGCTCACGGCCCGGAGGCCCTCGCGCGTCGCGCGGTCGAGCTTGAACCACACCTCGCCCGCGAGCCCGGCCAGGCGCTCGAGCGCGGCGGCCACGGCGGGCTGGTCCGTGAGCGACCCGTTCGTGATCAGGATCGTCTTCACGTCGGGCCCGAGGCCGAAGGCGGCGCGGGCCTCCGCGACGAGCTCGAGCGCGGCCCCGAGCTGCGCCGAGGTCGTCGGCTCGCCGTTGCCCGAGAAGGCGAGGTCGTTGAGCCGACGCGCGCCCTCGGGCACGCGCCGCGCCATGAAGTCCCCGCGCACGACGTCGTCGAGGAGCGCCCACAGCTCGGCCCGCAGGAGGGCGAGGTCGAGCGCGGGCGCCTTGCCGCGCACGAGCCCGGGGACCTGGCAGTAGACGCACCGCCAGTTGCAGGCGTCGTTCGGGTTCAGGTTGATCCCGACGCTCACCCCGCGCGCGCGCCGCGACACGACCGGGTAGACGTAGCGGAGCCCCGCGGCGCCACGGTCGTGGTCGTCGGTCGTCAGGCGACCCGGGGGCGCGGCGCTCGGCTCCATGCCCGGGATTCTGCCCGATCGTCCGCGCCGCCGGCCCCGGCGAGGCGCCCGCCCGGGCAAAAGGCGACCGAGGCCGCCCCGGGAGGGGCGGCCTCGGCCTCGCGTGTCCGCGGACGCAGGCGCGGCGCTCGGGTCACCGCGCCCGCGGGCGCCGCTCAGTCGCCGTAGCGCCCGCCGCCGCCGCCGTAGCCGCCGCCGCCGCCGCCCCGGCCACCC
>JANJTH010000474.1 GCA_024711205.1 Planctomycetota bacterium
GGTTCTCGCTCGGTCTCGTCGCCGCTGGCTGCGTTGCTCGGTCGGTTACAGAGCGCTGCTATGCGCCCTCCCTCGCGCCTTGCCCGCGACGACGATCCCTTCGCGAGAGCCCACCTCTTTAGGCTGGAAGGGACACTAGTCCTCCTCGTCGGGCGCGCTCCGGGCGGTCTCCGCCGCGTCGGGGACGACCTCGTCGAACGGGCGCCAGCGCCCCTGCGGGTCGAGCAGCTCGCACGGCCGGTAGCGCGCCTTGTAGGCCATCGTCGCGCAGCCGGCGACCCAGTAGCCGAGGTAGAGCCAGCGGCGCCCGGAGCGGCGCACGAGCTCGAGCTCCTCGAGGACCGACGCGACGCCCAGGCTGCGCCGGGCCAGGGCCGGGTCGGGGTCGAAGTAGAAGTAGACCGACGAGACGACCTCGGGCACGAGGTCGACGATCCCGACCGCGACGAGCCGGTCGCCGAGGCGGTAGCGCATCTCGACCGTCGTGACCGGGGAGGACCCGAAGCACGCGGCGTAGGCCTCGACCGAGCCGAAGGCCTGGTCCTCGCCGGTCGTGAAGCGGCCGCGCACGAAGCGGTCGTGGAGCGCGACCTTCTCCGCGGTCGGCTCGAGCGGGCCGAGCTCGACCGCGAGGTCGAGGTTGCGCGCGCGGCTGCGCCGCTGGCTCCGCGACGGGCGGAAGGCGGCCGCCTCGACGCGGATCGGGCGGCAGGCGGCGCAGGCGCGGCACACGGGCCGGTAGGCGACGGGGCCCGAGCGGCGGTGGCAGGTCTCGAGGAGCGCGCGGTAGTCGGCGTCCGACGGCGGCGCGAGCCGCGTCGCGAGCGCCCACTGCCGGCCCGGGAGGTAGGCGCAGCGACCGACCTGCACGAACACCCCGGGGTCGTCCACGCGCCCGAGCGTAGCCGGAGCGCGAGGCGCGGGGGCTTCAGCGGGGCGCCGCCTCCGGCCGAAGGGGAGGACGTGGTCCGGCGCGGGCGGGCGCGCTCGCCCGCGCCGGGCCGCGACGAGGGGGCGGAGGGCCCCCGGGGAGGCCGCGTGGCGCGCGAGCACGAGGACAGCGACGTCGAGGCCCTCGCGGGCCGCCTGCCCGAGGTCGACTGGGAGCCGCGCGTCCGCGAGCAGCCGTTCCGGCCGGCGCCGCGCCGCGGGCGGTTCGGGCTCTGAGATCGGCGTGGCCCTCGCTGGCGCGAGGGCCGCGCGAGGGCTCTCAGGATCCGGGGCGCGTCCGGCGGTCCTTGATCACGATCTTCAGGTTGGAGGCCGCAGGCGTCGGCGCCGGGGCCGGCGCCGGCGCCTCGGGCCCCCCGAGCCGGATCGCGCCGCCCGGCTGCCCGGCGGCGTCGTCCCGCTCGCCCACGCGCACGCGCTTGCCCACGGGCGCGCCGTCGGGCTCGCCGAGCCGGGCGTAGAGGACGCGCGGGTAGTCGAGCCCGGGCGGGAACCGGTAGGCGACGGCGTCGCCCGAGGGCAGCAGCCCGACGTGGATGTAGCGCCGGGCGGCCATGCCGTCGAGGCACGCCTTGAGGCGCAGCGCGGGCAGGCGGCTCTGGGCCGCGATCGCGGTGTGCGTGAACCCGTCGCCCCCGAGCCCGAGCCCGAGGAAGAAGACCTCGTGCTCGAGGCGGGCCAGCTCGCGCGCGTCCTGGACGGACTGCGCGCGGAACAGCGCCTTGAGCTTGTCGAACGCGCCGCTGTCGGTCGCCCCCGGCGCGCGCCCGCGGCGCAGGATCCGGTAGCAGGCGTCGCACACGAGCGGGGCGCGCACGGGGGCCCCGCCCTCGGTCGGGGCCGCGGGCGCCTCGCCGCCGCAGGTCGGGCAGTCGGCGGGGGCGACGGCGGGGAGGCGCACGAGCTCGGGGAACTCGTAGGTGAGGAACTCGCCCCACTCGTTCTTGACCACGCCGCGCCCGTCCGCGATCGCGTCGGCCGCGGCCTCCACCTCCTCGAGGCTGAGCGGGAGCTCGAGGAACGCGCGCGCGAGGGGGACGACGCCCTCGTGCCGGAGGGCGAGCCGGAACAGGACCTTCTCGACCGCGAGGGAGGGCGTCAGCACCGGCGAGGCTCCGATCGCCTGCAATCTACGCCGCGCCGGCGGGCCCTGTCCAGGCGCGCCCACGCGCGCGCGCGGCCCGGGCGCGCCGGCCCGGGATCGGCGATCATTCCGCCCGCGCGTCGACCCGGGCGCAGGCCCGCGCGCCGGCCCGACCCAGGAGCCCCCGTGTCCGACCTGCCCCCCGACGACGTGCCGCCCGCCGACCTCGCGCGCGTGCGGACCCGCCCGATCGACGGCCGCGAGCATCTCGTCGACCGCGCGGCCTTCGCCCGGCCGGTCGGCCCCGACGAGACGATCGGCGCGTTCCTCGACGCGCTCCCCCGCCTGCTCGCGGCGGACGCGCTGCGCGAGCTCGCCGACGCGATCGCGATCGCGCGCGCGAACGGCGCGCGCGTCCTGTTCGGGCTCGGCGGGCACGTGATCAAGGTCGGCCTGGGGCCGCTGCTCGCCGACATGGTCGAGACGGGGCTCGTCACGGACCTGGCCGTGAACGGGGCCGCCGTGATCCACGACCTCGAGATCGCGCGGATCGGCCGCACGAGCGAGCGCGTCGCCGAGACGATCACCGACGGGCGGTTCGGGATGATCGAGGAGACGGCGGCCGCGTTCGCGCGGATCTTCGCGCGCGGCGCCGAGGTCGGGCTCGGGCGCGCGGTGGCCGAGGAGCTCGACCAGGGCCCGTACCCCCACCGCGAGGACGCGCTCACGCTCCGCGCCGTGCGCGCCGGGGCGACGGTCACGGTCCACGTCGCGGTCGGGACGGACACGGTGCACGCCGTGCCCGGGGCCGACGGCGCCGCGATCGGCGCCGCGACGCACCTCGACTTCCGCCGGCTGTGCTCGGTCGTGTCGTGGCTCGGCGAGGGCGTGTTCGTGAACGTGGGCAGCGCCGTCGTCCTGCCCGAGGTGTTCCTCAAGGCCGTCTCGGTCGCGCGGAACCTGGGCGCCACGATCGAGGGCGTGACGGCGGCGAACCTCGACATGGTCCAGCACTACCGCCCGCGCGTGAACGTGTGCGAGCGGCCCGTCGCGCGCGGGATCACGCTCACGGGGCACCACGAGCTGCTCGTGCCGCTCCTGCGGGTCGAGGCGCTCCGCCGCCTCGCCGAGCACGGCGGGCCGCAGACCCCGCGCCGGGGCTGAGCGTGGGCCCCGACGGCGCGGCGCAGGACCGGGACGGCGCGCCCGGCCCGGACGGGGCGCCGGCGCCCGGGCCGGACGGCCCGCCGGCGCCCGGCCCGGACGGCCCGGCGGCGCCCGGCGCGCTCCTGGGCGGCGGGCGGCACGGCCG
>JANJTH010000339.1 GCA_024711205.1 Planctomycetota bacterium
GCACGGCCAGGGCGCGCAGGGCCAGGGCGCGCAGGGCCAGAGCGCGCCGGCCGGCGGCGCGCACGGCGAGCGGCCGACCGGGCTCCTCGCGCCCCGGACCGGCGTCGCCGCGGGCCCGGTCCCGGGGCTCGACCGGATCCGCCGCGACGACCTGCGCGCCGACGTGGCCTGGCTCGCCGACGACGGGCGCGACGGCCGGCGGGCCGGGTCGCCCGCCGAGCGGGAGGCCGCGGAGTGGCTCGCCCGCCGGCTCGGCGAGCTCGGCGCGCGCCCGGGCGGGACCGACGGGGCCTGGCTCGAGCCGTTCGAGTTCCCGGCCGGCGCCCGGCTCGCGCCCGAGGGCAACGCGCTGGCCCTCGCGGGGCGCCCGCTCGCGCTCGAGCAGGCCTGGACGCCGCTCCTCTACTCGGCCAGCGGCGTCGTCGAGGGCGAGCTCGTGTTCTGCGGGCACGGCGTCGTCGCGCCCGAGCACGGCTGGGACGACTACGCGGGGCTCGACCTCGCGGGGAAGGTCGCGCTCGTGCTCACGGGCGGCCCGCGCGCCGAGCGCGGCGGGGCCTTCGGCGCCGAGCACCCGACCGTGTGGGAGGACGTGCGCTTCAAGGTCTCGAGCGCGCGCGAGCGCGGCGCGAAGGCCGTGCTCCTCGTCCGCGGCGCGGGCGCGGACGACGCCTGGCTCCGGCTCGGCGGGGGCGACCCGGGCCTGCTCGTCGGCCACGTCCGCCGCGAGGCCCTCGCGCCGCTCGGCGTCGACGTGGCCGCGCTCGCGCGCGCGGCCTCGGGCGCGAACGGCGCCGGCCCGGCGTCGCGCCCGCTCGGGCTCGCGGCGCGCGTCGAGGTCGCGGTCGAGCGCGTGCGCGGCGCCTCGCAGAACGTCGTCGGGCGGTTCACGGGCACGGAGCGCCCCGAGGAGGTGCTCGTCGTCGGCGCGCACTACGACCACCTCGGCCGCGGCGGCGACGGCTCGCTCGCGCCCGGGTCCCAGGACGTCCACAACGGCGCCGACGACAACGCCTCGGGGACGGCCGCGCTGCTCGCGCTGGCCCGCGCCCTGAAGGCCGCGCCCCCGCGGCGGACCGTGCTCCTCGTCGCGTTCGGCGCCGAGGAGGCGGGCCTGCTCGGCTCGGCCGCCTTCGTGGCCCGGCCGCCCGTCCGCCGCGAGCGGATCGTCGCGATGCTCAACATGGACATGATCGGGCGCCTCGGCGACCAGCCCCTGCTCGTGGGCGGCGCCGGCACGGCGGCCGAGTGGCCCGGGCTCCTGCAGGACCTGGCCGACCAGACGGGCCGCCCGGTCGCGACGCAGCAGGACGGGCAGGGCCCGAGCGACCACGCGAGCTTCTACGGGGCCGGGGTCCCGGTCCTGTTCCTGTGGACCGGGACGCACGAGGACTACCACAAGCCCAGCGACGACCTCGAGCGGCTCGACCTCGCCGGGCTCGAGCGCTGCGCGCAGGCCGCCTGGCGGCTCGTGCGCGGGATCGACGCGCTGCCGGCGCGTCCGACGTTCCAGAAGGTCGCGCAGGCCGAGCAGCCGCGGCGCGTCGTGACGGGCGAGCGCGGCGCCTACTTCGGGTCGATCCCGAACTACGCGCAGGACGGCGTCGCGGGCGTGCTCCTCGACGGCGCGCGCCCCGGGACGCCGGCCGACCGGGCCGGCGTGCAGAAGGGCGACGTCCTCGTCGAGTTCGCGGGCCAGGAGGTCCGCACGATCCACGAGTACGTGAACGCGCTCCGGCTCGCGCGGCCCGGCCAGACGGTCCGGGTCGTCGTCGTGCGCGAGGGCGCGCGCGTGACGCTCGAGGCGACGCTCGACGGGCGCTGAGGCCCCGGGCCCGGCTGGTATCCTCCGCGCGCGGCCCCGACGCCGCGCGGGCGGGTGGCGTGCGGATCGAGGCAGGGGCGGTCGTCGCGGGGCGCTACGAGGTCGAGCGCGAGCTCGGCCGCGGCGGCATGGGCGCCGTGTTCGTCGCCCGCGACCGCAAGTTCGGGACGCGCGTCGCGCTCAAGGTCGCGGCCGCCTCGGGCGCCGCGCACGAGGAGTTCCGGGCCCGGTTCGAGCGCGAGGCGCGGCTCGGGCACCGGCTCGGGCGGACGCGCGGCTTCGTGCGCGCCCTCGACTGGGGCGAGCTCGACGACGGCGTGCAGCTCTACCTCGCCATGGACCTCGTGTCCGACGCCCGCCCGCTCGACCTCGCCTCCGGTGACCTCGCGGCGCGCCTCGGGCGCCTGCTCGAGGCGGCCGAGCTCGTGGCCGAGGCCCACCGGCAGGGGATCGTGCATCGCGACCTGAAGCCGGCGAACTTCCTGCAGACCGCGGCGGGCGAGCTCCACCTCACGGACTTCGGGCTCGCGAAGGCGCTCGCGCACGACGGGGCCGACGCGACGGCGCCCGACGACGCCGAGCCGACCGGGGCGCTCACGCGCAGCGGCGCCGGCATGGGGACGCCCGCCTACATGGCGCCCGAGCAGTTCGACGACGTGGCCTCGGCCGACCCGCGCGCCGACGTCTACGCGCTCGGGGTCATGCTGTTCGAGGCGCTCACGGGCGAGCGCCCCTACCCGGGCGCCGACTTCCGCTCGATCTACATGCGGCAGCTCGCGGTCCTCGAGGGGCGCAGCCCCGCCCCGCGCCCGCGCGACCGGCGCCCCGACACCGCGCCGGCGCTCGACGACCTGTGCGCGCGCGCGCTCGCGGTCGACCGCGCCGTCCGGCTCGCGGACGGCGCCGCGTTCGCGACTGCGCTCCGCGCGGCGCTGCCCGG
>JANJTH010000347.1 GCA_024711205.1 Planctomycetota bacterium
CGTCGGGCGTCGGCGGCGCGTCCTGGCCGCCCGCGGGCTCGCCGTCCCGCGCCGGCGGGCTCGCCTCGAGCGCCTCGTCCGCCGCGGGCGCGGGGGCCGGACCGGCCGGGGCGGCCCGGGGCTCGTCAGGAGACTTCGCCACGCGTCAGCTCCAGGAAGACCTCGTGCAGGTCGGGGACCTCCTCGCGGAAGGCGTGGAGCCGGACGCCCGCCTCCACGACGGCGCGCAGGACCTCGGCCTCGGAGGTGACCCCGGGCGCGGGCAGGAGCCGGAGCCGACGCCCGTCGACCTCGGCCTCGGCGATCACGTCCGGCCGGGACGACAGGGCCGCGCGGGCCGCCTCGACGTCGCCCTTGGGCTCGAGGATCCAGCGCGCGCCGCGCGAGAGCGTCGCCTTGAGGTCGGCCACCGGGCCCGTCGCGGCGACGCGCCCGGCCTCGATCACGGCCACCCGGTCGCAGATCTCCTCGAGGTCCTCGAGGATGTGGCTCGAGATCACGATCGTCTTGCCCATCTCCCCGCGGAGGAGCTTGAGCAGGAGCCGGATCTCGATCCGCGCCCGCGGGTCGAGGCCCGAGGCCGGCTCGTCGAGCAGGAGCACCTTCGGGTCGTGGAGCAGCGTCTTCGCCAGGCACAGCCGCTGCTTCACGCCGCGCGACAGCCCGCCCACGAGCGCGTCGCGCTTGCCCTCGAGCTCGACGAGCTCGAGCACCTGCTCGACCTGCCGGACGCGCGCCCGCCGCTCGAGCCCCACGAGCGCCGCGTAGTAGTCGAGGTAGTGGATCACCTTGAGGTCGCCGTAGCTCTGGAAGATGTCGGGCATGTAGCCCACGATCCGCCGGACCGAGCGCGGGTCGAGCACGACGTCCTTGCCGTCGACCGTGACCGTCCCGCCGTCGGGCTTCACGAGCGTCGCGAGGGCCTTGAGCGTCGTCGTCTTGCCGGCGCCGTTCGGGCCGATCAGCCCGAAGCACTCGCCCGAGGCCACGTCGAGGTCCACGCGGCGCACGGCCTGGGTCGGGCCGAACCGCTTGTGCAGACCCCGGACCTCGATCACCCCGCGCGCCCCCCCGGCCCCGTGCGACCGGCCCGGGAGTCTACTCGATCGCCCGCGACGTGCACGCCATGCCCTGGCCATCCGGCGAGGCCGGCGCCGCCGCGGAGGCCCTCGCGCCCGCGCGGATCGCGGGGCGCGGACGCGCGCTCGCCGGGGCTCGACCTGGCACGAGCGCGCCTCCACGCGCGCGGTCTGCCCGCGCTCCGCGGGGTCGCCACGGTTTCGCGCGCCGGGCGGCTGGCTAGAATCCGCGCCCGGAGGCGAGCAGCATGAGCGGGAAGACGGTCGCGGTCCTCGGCGCGGGCAAGATCGGGCGCATGGTCACGCACCTGCTCGGGCACGGCGGCTACCGCGTGCGCGTGGGGGACATCGACCTGGGCCTCGCCCAGCGCGCCGCGGCCGGGCTGCCCGACGCGACGGCGCACGTCGTCTCGTTCGACGACGCGAAGTCGCTCGAGCCCGTCCTCGCGGGCGCCGACGCCGTGCTCTCGTGCTGCCCGTTCGAGTGCAACCCGTTCATCGCGGAGCAGGCCGTCGTCTACGACCAGCACTACCTGGACCTGACCGAGGACATCGAGACGACCCGCAAGGTGCTCGAGAACGTCGAGCGCTCGACCAAGGCGTTCATCCCGCAGTGCGGGCTCGCGCCCGGGTTCATCACGATCGTCGGCATGCACCTCATGCGCCCGCTCGCCGAGGTCGAGGCGCTCAAGCTGCGCGTGGGCGCGCTCCCGCGCTACCCGTCGAACATGCTCAAGTACAACCTCACCTGGAGCACCGAGGGCCTGATCAACGAGTACGGCAACCCCTGCGAGGTGCTGCGCGACGGCCAGCACGCCTGGGTCCAGCCGCTCGAGGGGCTCGAGGAGCTGACGATCGACGGCGTGCGCTACGAGGCGTTCAACACGTCGGGCGGGCTCGGCAGCCTCGTGCACTCGCTCGAGGGCAAGGTCAAGAACCTCACCTACAAGTCGATCCGCTACCCCGGCCACAACCAGCTCGTGCGGTTCCTCTACGAGGACCTCAAGATGACGCACGACCGCGAGACCCTGCGGCACATCTTCGAGCGGAGCCTGCCCGCTACCTTCCAGGACCTCGTGGTCGTCTACGTGTCGGCCGTCGGCAAGATGAACGGCCAGTACGTCGAGCGGACCTACGCGCGCACGATCACGCACCAGCACATCGACGGGCAGAACTGGTCGGCGATCCAGATCACGACGGCGGCCGGGATCGCGGCCGTGCTCGACCTCCTGTTCGAGGGCGCGATCCCCCAGCGCGGCTTCGTGCGCCAGGAGGACGTCGACTACCAGAAGTTCATCCAGAACCGGTTCGGCCGCTACTACGCCTGAGTTCGCGGGGGGTGGGGGGGGGGGGGGGGGCCCCCCACCCCCCCCCCCACCCCGCGGGGGGGGGGGGGTGCCCCCGCGGGGGGGCGGGCGGCGGGGAGGGGGCCCCCGCCGGGGGGGCGGCGCGCCGCGGGGGGGGGGGGGCCCGGCCCCGGGG
>JANJTH010000370.1 GCA_024711205.1 Planctomycetota bacterium
GCCCGGGGCCCTGCGCCGGCCTCCGGGGCCGGGCTCGCGCCCCCGCGAGGGCCAGGCCGTCCGCGCCGCCCGCGGGTCACGCTCGACCGAGGTCGAGCAGGAGGAGCACGAGCAGGAGCACGACGATCGCGAGGACCGACCCGCCGTAGGCCCACCGCTCGGCGAGCTCCGCGCCGCGGCGCCCGCGCCGGGTGATCGCGCCCGCGACCGCGGCCGGGATCCCCACGAGGAGCAGGTCCTCGAGGAGGCGCGCCGCCCGGGCCACGGGGCCGGTCAGGAGCGCCCAGGCGCCGCGCCCGAGCCAGCGGAAGGGCGCGTCGACGTCGAGGTTCACGCCCGCCACCTCGGGCGGGTAGCGGCCGAGCCGCATGAGCAAGGCGAGCGCGAGCGCCGAGCACACGAGGAGCTGGAGCTGGGTCACGACGTGGCTCGTCGTGTAGGGCTGGTAGTCCGTCTCGACCGCCGCGAAGCCGTAGAGGAGCGCCGGGAAGCAGCCGAACAGCACGCACAGGGCGGCCGCCCCGCCCATGGCGAGGCGCATGGACCACGGCGCCTCGGCCGGGCGCAGCCCGCTGTCGTGCGCGAAGAAGGCGAAGAACGGGATCTTGATCCCGGCGTGGTGGAGCACCCCGGCCGCGGCGAACAGGAGCACGAGCCAGGTCACCTGCCAGCCGCCCACGGCCGCGCCCTCCATGATCAGGGACTTCGTGCAGAAGGCGCTGAACAGGGGGAAGGCGGAGATCGAGGCCGCGCCCACGAGGCAGCACACGGTCGTGAACGGCATGGTCCGGTGCAGCCCGCCCAGCTCGGACGCGCCCCGCTTGCCCGTGCGGAACAGCACGGCGCCCATGCTCATGAACAGGAGGCCCTTGAACAGCACGTGCGCGACCGCGTTCGAGACCGCCCCCGCGAACGCGAGCGGCCCGCCGATCCCGATCCCCACGACCATGAACCCGACCTGGTTCACGAGGCTGTAGGAGAGCACCCGGCGCATGTCGTCCTCGATCTCCGCGAAGAAGATCGGGAACGCCGCCATGACCACGCCGATCGGCACGAGGACCGGCTCGGCCTCGAACCCGCGCGCGAGCGCGTAGACGGCCATCTTCGAGGTGAACACGCTCAGGAACACGGTCCCGCTCGGGCTGCCCTCGGGGTAGGCGTCGACGAGCCACGTGTGCAGGCCGGGGAACGCGCACTTGATCCCGAACCCGAGCAGGAGGAGCCAGCCCCACGGCTCGTCGAGCCCGAGCGCGTCGAACGCGAGCCCGTGGCCGTCGTGCAGCCGGAGCAGCGCGCCGGCGAGCACGAGCAGGCCGGAGACGACCTGGAACCCCAGGTAGCGCATGCCCGCCGCCCGGTTGCGCTGCGCCCCCGGGGCGAACACGAGCACGGCGGAGGTCACGGCCGTCAGCTCCCAGCACACGAACAGCGAGAGCAGGTCGCCCGCGAGCACGGCGCCCACGGCCGCGCCGCCGTAGGCGGTGGCGGCGACCTGCTCGCGCGGGTCCTCCTGCGTCCAGGCGAAGAGGTTGCCGAGCGAGAGGACGAGCAGGAACACGCGCGCGAAGGCCGCGCTGAGCGCGTCGAGCCGCAGCGGCTGCAGGTCGTGGCCGAGCAGGCGCAGCGTGGGCCCGCCCCCGCGCTCGAGCGCGAGCTCGAGGAGCGCGAGCACGACGAGGGGGAGCCCCACGAGGAGCCCCTTGCGCCAGCGGCCCTGCGGGAGGAGGAGCGCGAGGAGCGCCCCGAGCGTGAGGACGAGCGTGGGGTGGAGGAGGAGCGCGCTCACGCGTGCCCTCCGCCGTGGCCGTGGCCGTGGTGGCCGTCGGCGTTCGGGTCGCGCTCGAGGAGGGGCGGCTCGACCTGCCCGGCCAGCCAGTAGCCCGGGGGCCGCAGGATCACGCGCCGGAGCAGCTTCGCGCCCTCGATCAGCACGACGCAGCCGAGGAACCCGTAGACCGCGTAGAAGGCGGGCAGCCGCTCGAGCGCGAGCTTGGCGTGCTTGTCGTAGCCGAGCCCGAGCACGTCGAGCAGGTCGATGGCCGCGAGCAGGCCGCTCGCGACGGCCAGGCCCGTGAGCACGAGCCGCCCGGCCCGCGGCCCCTCGAACGGGCTCGCGTCGCCCGGGCGCGGGCCGTGCCCCCCGGCGCCGGCGCCAGCCGGCCCCGCCTCCGGCTGACCGGCGCCAGCCGGCCCCGCCTCCGGCCGCTCCGCGCTCACGGGGCCTCCCGGGCCGGCCGGAGCGCGGCGACGAGCGGGTCGATCCCGAAGAACAGGGCGACCGACCCGGCCCCCGTCAGCACGAGCGCGGCGACGCACGCGAGCGGCGCCTCGCGGACGGGCGGGCCCGCCCCGGGCTCCTCGCGCGGCGCGCCGAAGAACGCGAGCGCCGGGATCGAGAGCAGGTAGCCCGTGTTCATGAGCGAGCTCAGGAGCAGCACGCCGAGCAGCCAGGGGTGGTCGGAGGCGAGGGTGGCCTGGCCGAGGTACCACTTGCTCCACGCGCCCCCGAGCGGCGGCAGCCCCACGATCGAGAGCGCGCCGAGCGTGAACGCGCCGAGCGTCCAGGGCATGCGCCGCCCCAGGCCGCGCAGCTCGCTCACGCGGGTCCGCCCCGTCGCCACGTCGATCGCCCCGGCGCAGAAGAACAGCGTGATCTTGCCGAACGCGTGCATGACGATGTGCAGCGCCGCCCCGAGCGCGCCGAGCGGGCTGCCGAGCGCGGCCCCGAGCACGACGTAGGCGAGCTGGCTCACGGTCGAGTAGGCGAGCCGCTCCTTCAGGTTGTCGCGCGTCATGGCGACGAGCGAGCCGACGACGATCGTCGCGGCGGCGAGGCCGAGCAGCCACCCGTTGCCGACGCCCACCGCGACCACGTCGAGCCCGAACACGCACACGGCGACCTTGAGCACGCAGAACACGCCCGCCTTGACGACGGCGACCGCGTGCAGGAGCGCGCTCACGGGCGCCGGCGCGACCATGGCCGCGGGCAGCCAGAAGTGGAACGGCATGAGCGCGGCCTTGCCGATCCCGAGCACGAACAGCGCGAACAGGGCCGCCCGCGCCGCCGGCGGCGCCTCGCCCAGGAACCCGCCCTGGACGAAGGCGAGGCTCCGCGCGCCCGCGGGGCCCGAGTGGACCCAGGCCCCCGCGATCGCGAGCAGGAGGAGGACCATCGACGTCGCGAGGAGGAGCCCGAGGTAGAGCCGCCCGGCGCGGGCGGCCGCGGGGCCGCCCCGGTGCGTCACGAGCGGCCAGGTCGCGAGCGTGAGCGCCTCGTAGAACACGAACATGGTCAGGAGGTCGTCCGAGAAGGCGATCCCCATGGCGCTCGCGATCGAGAGCGCGAAGCAGGCGAAGAAGCGCGTCTGGTGGCCCTCGTGGTGCCCGCGCATGTAGCCGGCCGCGAACAGCGCGCTCGGGAGCCACAGCGCCGCGGCGACCCCCGCGTAGACGAGCGCGAGCCGGTCGGCGCGGAACCGGAGCGGGAGCCCGTCGATCAGCGCGGGCCCCTCGAGGACGTGCTCGCGCCCCGCGAGCACGTCCGGGAGGAGGGTGCCCAGGACGACCCAGGCGAGCGCGAGCGCGCCCAGGAGCGACGCCGCCTCGCGCGCGTCGCGGCGGCGCTCGCCCAGGAGCACGACCGCCACGGCCACGGCCACGGGCAGCGCGAGCGCGAGCAGGAGCGGGCTCACGGGCCCCCCCGCGCCGGGACGAGGTCCTCGGCGGCCGCGAGGGCGAGGCCCTGCGCGGGGCCGCCCAGGCCGAGGCCCAGCCCGAGGCTCAGCGCCGACAGGACGAGCCCGGGCAGCACGAGCGAGGAGAACGGGGACTCGCGCCCGCCCCACGCGGCGGCCCCCGCGGGGGGCGGGAGGTCCTCGGGCGCGGCCCACAGCGGCTCGATCACCTTGAGCGCGTACGCCGCCGCGAGGAGCGAGCCCACGAGCACGACCACGGCGACCGGCCACAGGCCCTGCTCGAGCGCCGCGGTCACGAGGTACCACTTGCTCACGAACCCGGCCGTCCCCGGGACGCCCACGAGCCCGAGCATGCCGAGCGTGAGCACCCCCGCGGTCCAGGGCATGCGCCGGCCGAGCCCGCCGAGGTCGTCCGTCCGCGCCGCGCCGAGCCGCCAGACGAGGGCGCCCACGGCGAGGAACAGGGCGCCCTTGACCAGCGCGTGCTGGAGCAGGTGGAGCAGCGCGCCCGCGAGCCCGGCCTTGCTCGCCAGCCCGACGCCGAGCGCCATGTAGCCGATCTGCGCCACGCTCGACCAGGCGAGCAGGCGCTTCAGGTCCCGCTGCCGGCAGGCGAGCAGGCTCCCGGCCAGGATCGCCACCGCCGCGCACACGAGCAGGAGCGGGCCCGTGGGCAGGCGCTCGAAGCTGAGCTCGCGCCCGAAGATCCCGTAGAGGAAGCGGATCGCGACGTAGACGCCGACCTTGGTCGCCGTGCTCGCGAGGAGGGCGGAGACCGGCGCCGGCGCGTGCGCGTAGGCGCCCGGCAGCCAGGTGTGCGCCGGGAACAGCGCCATCTTGAGGCACACCCCGGCGGCGATGAGCGAGAACGCGGCGCGGATCGTGCGCCCGCTCGCCCGGGCGGTCTCGGGCTCGAGCAGGCGGGCGGCCATGTCGGCCATGTTCAGCGTGCCCGTGACCTGGAGCAGGTAGCCGATCCCGACCAGCAGGAAGCTCGCCCCGACCGTGCCCATGACGAGGTACTGGAACGCGGCCGTGAGCGCGCGCCGGTCGCGGTGCTTGCCCATCGCGACGAGCGTGTAGGTGGTCAGCGAGCCGATCTCGAGCAGCACGTAGACGTTGAACGCGTCGCCCGTGATCGTGATCCCGAGCAGCCCGACCTGGCAGAGCTGCCATACGCCCCAGAACAGATGCAGGCGGTCGGCCGGGACCGCGGCCTCGACCCCGAGCCGGGCCCCCGGCGTGACCACGGCGCCCATGACCGCGACGACGACGAGGACGAACGCGTTGAGCCGGTCGACCCGGTACTCGATCCCGACCGGCGGCGCCCACCCGCCGAGCGCGTAGGACACGACGCCCCCCGGCGCGTGCTGGACGGCGAGCGCGAGGTCGAGCACGAGCGCGAGCACGAGCCACGACGAGAGCGTCGCGGCCGCCCAGGCCCACCGCCCGCGCAGGGCGAGCGCCGTGAGCAGGCCGGTCAGGAGCGGGACGACGACGACGAGCGCCGGGACGTCGGGGTGGCTCACGCCTCCGTCCCCTCCGCGTCGAGCGCGGCGAGCTCGTCCGCCTCGACGGTCCCGTAGGCGCGCTGCACCTCGATCACGAGCGCGAGCGCGACGGCCATGGTGCTCACCGAGACGACGATCGCCGTGAGGATCAGCACGTGCGGGAGCGGGCTCGTGTAGGGGCCCTCCCAGCCCTCGCGCGCGATCGGGGCCGTGCCGCCGTCGACGACGGCGAGCGAGATGTAGAAGATGAAGATCCCGGTCTGGAACAGGCCGAGCCCGATCACCTTCTTGACCAGGTTGCCGCGGGCGATCGCGCCGTACAGGCCGATCATCATGAGCGCGACGTAGACCCAGTAGGGGACGAGGCGGAGCCACTCC
Organism: Planctomycetota bacterium; assembly: GCA_024711205.1. Classification (GTDB taxonomy): domain Bacteria; phylum Planctomycetota; class J058; order J058; family J058; genus JANJTH01. The sequence goes on from JANJTH010000370.1 coordinate 5,585, forward strand.
ATGGCTAGTGCCCCTCGCCAGAAGTCCACGCGCGAACTCCGTGCCCTCGTCGCCGCTGGCTGCGTTGCTCGTCGGCCATTATGCGCCGCATGGGTGGCCTCCTCGCGCCTTGCCAGCGGCGACGATGCCTTCGGACTTCGCTGCGGGACCTCTGGCTCGGGGCACTAGTGCTCCCCGTCGTCCACGACCTCGTTGAAGATCGTGATCATCGTGGCGGCGACCGTGACGCCCACGCCGAGCTCGACGAGCGTCATGCCGAGCGCCCGGCTCGCGACCACGTCGCCGGGGGCGCCGAGCGCCGCGTACTCGAGGAAGCGCCCCCCGCGGAGCAGCGCGGCCACGCCGACGCCCGCGTAGAGCAGGACCCCCAGGGCCGCGAGCGCGTCGGTGACCCGGCGGGGGATCACGCGCTGGACCTCGGCGAGCCCGTGGACGAGCGCGTGGAGGAAGTACGCCGCCGCGATCACGACGCCGCCCTGGAACCCGCCGCCGGGGCCGATCTCTCCGTGGGTGACCATGTAGACGCCGAACACGACGACGAACGGGATCAGGAGCTTCGCCGTCTTGCGGACGACGACCTGCTCCTCGAGGGGCCGGCGCTCGGCGTTCACGCGCGCCCCCCTGCCGGCCCCGGCGCGGCCGGCCGGCCGCCGGCCGCCGCCGGCCGCCGGAGGAGGAGGATCAGGCTCGCGCCGGCCGTGAAGATCACCGCCGTCTCGAACATGGTGTCGTAGCCGCGGTAGTCCGCGAGGAGCACCGTGACCATGTTCGGGACCGGCCCCTGGATCGGCGCCGGCGCCATGTAGTCCGTCCCGGGCCCGCGGCGCTGGAGCGGGGCGTCGGGGCTGCCGACGGGGGGCATGTCGAGCGTGCCCCAGATCAGGGCGGCCCCCGTCGCGAGGCACCCGAGCAGCGCGGGGACGTTGGGGCCCGGGGGGCCGCGCTCCCGGCTCGCCTCCCGGCCGAGGCGCGCGAGCGTGGCGACGAGGAGCACGGTCGAGACGCCGGCCCCCACGGCCGCCTCCGTGAAGCCCACGTCGTAGGCCTGCATGAGCGCCCACAGGAGCGCCATGACGAGCCCGTACACGCTCAGGAGGATCGTCGCGGCGAGCAGGTTCCGCTGGCGGACGATCGCGGCCGCCAGGACCATCACGATCCCCAGGAGCGCCGCCTGGAGCGCGAACGACGTCACGGCGCGCCTCCGCCGACCGGGGCGCCGGCGCCGTCCGGCGCCCCGGTCGGGGCGCCGGCGCCATCCGGCGCCCGCCAGGGCTCGCGCCCGTCGAGGTGGGCGGCCCGGACGAGCGCGTGCGCGGCGGCCGGCGTCGTGACGAGCAGCAGCGCCCAGAGCAGCGCGAGCCGGACCCCGACGAGCGGCGACTCGGCCACGAGCAGGAGCCCGCCCAGGATCAGGGTCTGCGCGAAGGTGTCGACCTTCCCGGCCGGATGGATGCGCGTGTAGAAGTCGGGCATGCGGAGCACGCCCACGGCCCCGGTGAGGGCGAAGAACGCGCCCAGGAGGAGCAGGAGGCCGCACAGCAGCTCGCGCGGGCCCACGGTCAGCTCAGCCGCCCGTGCTCGACGAGGCGCAGGAAGGCCAGCGTCGTCACGAAGTTGATCAGCGCGTAGATCAGCGCCATGTCGAGGAATTCGGGCCGCCCCTGCATGAAGCCGAGGAGGGCCAGGAGCAGCACCGTCTTCGTGCCGATCGCGTTGGCCGCAAGCAGGCGGTCGAAGACGGTCGGGCCGCGCACGGCCCGGATGAGCACGAGCCCGAGCGTGACCGTCAGCGCGATCGAGGCCGCCGCGAAGACCGTCGTCACGTGGCGGCCCCGCGGGGCGCCGCCACCGCCGGCTCGAGCGCCGCGACGCGCCGCTGCATGGCCGCCTCCTGCAGGCCGTCGGCGTCGTCGGCCGTCAGCGCGTGGACGAGCACGGACCCGCGGTCGAGCGAGACCGTGACCGTCCCCGGGGTCAGCGTGATCGAGTTCGCGTAGAGGGCCCGCCCGAAGCTCGTCCGCAGATGGTCGGGGACGCGCGCGAGCCTGGGCTGGATCGCCGGCCTGGGGGCCCACACGATCGGCACGAGGCGGAGGTTCGAGAGCGCGGTCTGCCAGAGCAGCCACGGCAGGTAGACGACGACGGCCCGCGCCATGTCGAGGGGCGACCACGCCTCCTCGTTCGCGCCGAGGCGGAGCGCGAGCCACGTGCAGGCGGCGCAGGTCGCGACCCCCGCGAGGACGAGCCAGGGCGTCGTCTCGCCGGAGAGCCCGGCCCAGAACCCGCCGAGGGCGAGGAACACGAGCACGGCGCGCATCGGTCGACCCCCTCCCCCCGGCGCGGGGCGTCAATAGACCATCGGCGCCACGTCGACGCTACCGCGGGCAAGCCCCGCGGCCGCTCGGGTTTGGGTTGCGACCGCGGGCGCGCCCGCCCGAGGTCCGACGAACTCGTTCAGACGAACTTGCCGCGCCGCTCGAACGCGAGCGTGGCCGCGGCGCAGCGCGGGCACGGGTGCCCGGTCAGCGCCTCGCCCTTGAGCGTCGCGACCCGGTAGCGCGTCTCGCGCCCGAGCGCCGCCTGGGCGCCGCACCGGGCGCACGCCACCTCGGGCGGAGGCGCGCCGAGATGCAGGAGCACGCTCTCGACCTCCCCGCAGCAGGGGAGCCGGTAGAGCTCCCAGTGCGAGACGTCGTGGGCGGCGATCTGCCCGTGGTCGCCGCCCAGGCGGAGGTCGTCGCGCGCGTAGCCGCACGCGGCGCACGAGGCCCGGAGGATCAGCCCCACGGGCCGGCGCTCGCGCGCGGCGCTCCGCGCGCGCCGGCGCTAGTCGTTGCCGTCGCCCTGCGGCATGCCATCGGCCAGGCTCGCGCGGCGGGCGCGGGCGCGGTCCATCTTCCGCTGCGAGCGCTCCTTCGCCTTGCGCTCCGCGCGGCGGCGGTTGCGCACCTGCTTGCGCAGCTCGCGGCGGCGGGCCTCGCTGGGCTTCTCGTAGTAGCTCTTGGCGCGCACCAGCTTGCGGATACCGACCCGCTCGCACATGCGCTTGAAGCGCTTGAGCGCGCGCTCGAGCGGCTCGTCGCGGCGGACCGTGACGCTCACGTTGGGCTTCGTCGACATGCTTGCTCCAGGATCCAGAATGGAAGTCGAGGATTCTACGCCCCGGCCCGGGCCGTGCAAGGGAGCCGCCCACGCGCCGCGCCCTGGCCCGGTCGGCGCCGGGCGGGTCGAGAGTTATCGCGGCGCCCGGGCCGACGAGGGCCGCCGGCGGCCCGCCGGGGCGAGGGCCCCCGCGGACGTCGGACCCCGTCTGTATCCTCCGACCCGCGAAGGACGGACGGCGTGGCGGCAGACGGCCCGTGGGCGGGCGACGGGGGCGCGGGAGCGGGCGGCGGCGCCTCGCTCGCGGACGCGCTCCGCCCGGAGCCCCCGGCCCCCGGGCGCGCCGCACCCGCGCGGGGCGAGGCCCCGGCCGCCCCGCCCGACGCCGACGCGCTCGCGCAGGCGCTCCGGCGCGTGCTCGGGTTCGAGGCGTTCCGCCCGGGGCAGCGCGAGGCGCTCGAGTCGGTGCTCGCCGGCCGCGACACGCTCGCGATCCTGCCCACGGGCGGGGGGAAGTCCGTCACCTACACGCTGCCCGCGTTCCTCCTCCCCGGCACGACGCTCGTCGTGTCGCCCCTGATCGCGCTCATGCAGGACCAGGTCGCGAAGCTCGAGGCGCGCGGCCTGCCCGCGACCTGCCTGGGCTCGCAGGTCCCGTGGGAGGAGCAGGCGCGCCGGCTCGAGCGCCTGCGCCGCGGCGAGCTCAAGCTCCTCCTCGTCGCGCCCGAGCGGTTCCGCAACGAGCGGTTCCGGCGCTGCCTCGAGGGCGTGCGCGTGAGCCTGTTCGCGGTCGACGAGGCGCACTGCGTCTCGCAGTGGGGGCACGACTTCCGCCCCGACTACCTGCGGCTCGGCGAGGTCGTGCGCGCGCTCGGGCGCCCGCCCGTGCTCGCCGTGACCGCCACGGCCACGAAGCGCGTGCGCGACGACATCGCCCGCCAGCTCGAGCTGGGCCCCGAGCTCACGTCGATCGTGCGCGGGTTCGACCGGCCCAACCTGCACCTCGCGGTCGAGGACGTCGCGGGCGGCAAGAAGGAGAAGCTGCGCCGCCTGCTCGCGCTCGCCCGCGCGCCCGGGCCGGGGATCGTCTACTGCGCGACGCGCAAGAACGCCGAGCAGGTCGCGCTCGAGCTCGGGCGCGCGCGCCCGGGCAAGGTCGGCGTCTACCACGCGGGGCTCGAGTCGGGCGCGCGGGCGCGCGTGCAGGACGCGTTCTTCGCGGGCGCGCTCGACGTGATCGTCGCGACGAACGCGTTCGGGCTCGGGATCGACAAGCAGGACGTGCGCTGGGTGCTCCACCACGACCTGCCCGGCAGCCTCGAGGCCTACTACCAGGAGGCCGGCCGGGCCGGCCGCGACGGGGCGCCCGCGCGCTGCGCGCTCCTGTTCACCTGGCAGGACGTCCACGTGCAGCGCTGGCTGATCGAGACCGCGCACCCGTCGCCCGCGCTCGTGCGGGCGGTCGACGGCGCCGCGCGGCGGGTCGGGCCCGACCCGGCGGCGATCCGCGAGCTGCTCGGCGGGCGCGACCCCGAGCGGGCGGTCGCACAGGCGCTGCGCCTGCTCGAGGAGAAGGGCGGCGACCCGGCCGCGGTCGACTTCGCCGCGCTCGAGGCGCGCGAGCGCCACGAGGAGGCGCTGCTCCAGCGCCTGATCGACTACACGCGCACGGCGGGCTGCCGGCGGGCCGCGATCCTCCGCTACTTCGGCGCCGAGCCCCTCGCGGCGCCCGCCCCCGGCCGCCCGGGCGGGTGCGCGAACTGCGACCGCTGCCTGGGCGAGGGCGGCGGCGGGGCCGCCGCCGCCCGCGAGGTCCGCGACCCGGGCGCCCGGCGGGCCCGGGCGCCCGGCGCGGCGAAGAAGGCCGGGGCCACGGGCAAGCGGGGCGGCGCGCGGACGGGCGGCGAGCCCGTCGTGCCGGGCGAGCGGAGCGACCGCGAGCTCGCGCTCCTCGAGCGCCTGCGGCGCCTGCGGTCGCAGCTCGCCGAGCGCGACCGCGTGGCGCCCTACCGGGTGTTCCACGACCGGACGCTCGAGGCGCTCGCGCAGGCCCGCCCGCGCTCCCGCGCGGGGCTGCTCGAGGTCCACGGGCTCGGCGAGCGCAAGGTCGAGCGCTGGGGCGACGACCTGCTCGCCGTCCTGCTCGCGACCTGAGGGCCCTCGAAGGGCTCCCCGGCTCGGCCGCGCTCGCCGTCGACACCGCCTGCCTCGTCGGTCGCAGCCCACGGCCCCTCGCGGGGCCGCGCGGCCGGGCCGGCGACCACCTCGCGGGCTCCGGGGCGGGCGGGGGTCAGGCGTCGGGCTGCAGCTCGACCTCCAGCGTGACCTGCTCGCCGTCGCGCAGGAGCGTGACCTGCGCCCGCTCGCCGGGCGCGCGCCGCTCGAGCGCGTGCAGCAGGTCGTCGAGCCGCCGGACCTCGCGGCCGTCGACGGCCACCACCGCGTCGCCGAGCTCGATCCGGGCGCCTACGCGGCGCGCGGGGCGCAGGCCGGCGCGGGCCGCGCCCGAGCCGGGGACGACCTCGACCACGAGGAGGCCCGGGACGCCGAGCCGGCGCGAGACGTGCTCCGGGGCGAGGTGCACGCCGAGCGTCGGGCGGATCACGCGGCCGTGGGCGATCAACTGCTCGACGACGCGCGTGACCGTGTCGATCGGCACGGCGAAGCCGATCCCGGCCGAGGCCCCGGTCCCGCTCAGGATCGCCGTGTTCACGCCGATCACGCGCCCGGCCGAGTCGAGGAGCGGCCCGCCCGAGTTGCCCGGGTTGATCGCCGCGTCGGTCTGGATCACGCCCTCGATCGTGCGCCCGTCCCGGGCCTCGATCTCGCGGCCGAGCGCGCTCACGACCCCCGTGGTCAGCGTGTGGTCGAGCCCGAACGGGTTGCCGATCGCGAACACGGCCTGCCCCACCCGCAGGTCGGCCGAGGTCCCGCGCGCGCCCGGCGTCGGCGCGCGCGCGCCCAGGTCGACCGCGAGGACGGCGAGGTCCTTGTCGGGGGCCACGCCCACGAGGCGGGCCGGGAGCTCGGTCCGGTCGACGAGCGTCACGACGACCTGGCTCGCGCCCTCGATCACGTGGAAGTTCGTGACGACGTGCCCGCGGTCATCCCACAGGAAGCCCGTGCCCGTGCCCTGCGGGACGCGATGCACGTTGAAGCTCCAGGCGTCGCGCCGGACGGCGAGGTTCGTGATGTTCACGACGGCCGGCGCCGTCCGCTCGAACACGTCGATCGCGGTCCGCTCGAAGGCGGCGAGGTCGCCGCGCGGGGCGACGGGCGCCGGCGGCGGCGTGGGCCGACCGCCCGGGGCCGGCGCGCCGCGGGAGAGGCCCCCCATTCGCTCGGCAGCCGAGAGCAGCGCGGAGGCCGACGCCGCGAGCGCGCCACCGACGAGGAGGAGCCCGAGGCAGGTCACGGCCGAGCGCCGGGCCCGCCGCTCGGCCTCGTAGGCGGCGAGCAGGTGCTCGAGCGCGTCGGCGCGCGCAGCCGGCGGGACGTCGCCCGCGGGCCAGGTCACGGGGCCTTGCCCTCCGGCGCCTCCTGCTTCGGGGCCGCCTCGCCCCCGGCGGCGGCTGGCGGGGCGGGCGCCGGCGGCGCGGGCTCGGCGAGCGCCCGCTCGAGGAGCGCCACGAGGGCGGCGTCGTCGGGGTCGACGTTGCTCGCGAAGAACCCGCGCGGGCGGCCGTCGCGGCCGACGACGTACTTGCAGAAGTTCCAGCCGGGGAGCTTGCCCGTGGCCGCGCCGAGGTAGGCGTAGACGGGGCTCTGCCCGGGGCCCGGCGCGGTCTGGCCCTTCGCGAACACGGGGAAG
>JANJTH010000389.1 GCA_024711205.1 Planctomycetota bacterium
GGCCGCGGCCGCCCTCGCGAGCGGCGCCGGCCCCGACGTCGTCCTGGCCGCCGCGCTCGGGGCCGGCCCCGCGGGCGCGGGGAGCCCGGCCGAGGTCCGCGCGGCCTTCGGGCCGCGGGTGGCCGAGCTGCTCGCGGCGCCGACGCCCGAGGTCCGGGCGGCCTGGCTCGTGGGCGAGCTGCACGCCTCGCCGGGGCTCGACCCCGCCTCGCGGCGCGCGCTCCACGCGCGCACGCTCACCGAGACCCTGCCGGCGATCCGCGCGGGCGGCGAGGGCCTGGCGCTCGCGGTCGAGCGCGCGCTCGCCCGGGCGGCGGTCACGTCGGGCGAGGCCGAGCTGCTCGTCGAGCGCAAGGCCGAGGACCTCCTCCGCCGGGCCCGCGCGCGGCTCGGGCCCGACGCGGCCGGGCGCCTGGCCGAGGTGATCGCCTTCGCGCGCGAGGCGCACCGCGGGCAGGCCCGCGACGGGGGCGAGCCGGCGATCCTCCACGCCCTGCGGGTCGCGAACGCCGTGCTCCACGCGCGCGGCGTGGCCAGCGCCGGCCCCCACGCGGCGGCCGTCGAGGCGGCGATCCTCCACGACGTGCTCGAGGACACGCGCACGACGCGCGAGGCCCTGCGCGCGCGGTTCGGGCCGCGGACGGCCGAGCTCGTCCACGCGCTCTCGCTCGACCCGCTCGAGGCGTTCGGCGGCGACAAGGCCGCGCGCGACCGGGCCTACTACGAGCGGTTCGCGCGCTCCCCCGAGGGCGCGCGCGTGGTCAAGCTCTACGACCGCCTCGACAACATCCACGACATGCGCGGCTGGGCGCCCGAGGGCCAGCTCGGCTACCTGAAGCGCACGCGCGAGACCGTGATCGAGGCCCTGCGCGTCCAGAGCCCCGAGCTGGCCGCCCGGCTCGAGGCCGAGGTGACGCGGCTCGAGGCGCGCGTGCGGGCGCGCCTGGGCGAGGCCCCGGCCCCCGACGCGCTGGCGCGGTTCCGGCGCGCCGACGGGACCGTGCGCTGGTCGGAGGCCCTGCGCGCGCGGGCGCTCCGCGAGGCGGGCGGCGTGGCCCACTTCGCGCTCGCGCTGTTCCTCAAGGAGCTCGCCGTCGTCGTGCGCACGGGTGACCGGCTGCGGATCGAGGAGTTCTTCGACGCCGTCGCGACGACCGACTTCTTCGTCCACTACGGGCTGTTCGTCGCGGGCGCGCGCGCGGGCGAGCTCGCGTATGGGCGCTACCTCGAGCGGTTCGTCCGCCCGCGCTTCGTCGCGGGCGTCCTCAAGACGAACGTCGTGCTCGCGACCGGCCTGGCGCTCCCCGACCTCGTGCGCGGGGAGTTCTCGGGCGAGTCCTTCGCGATCTCGCTCGGCGCCCTCGGGCTCTCGTCGACCGCCGTGCGAGCCGGGGTGGCCGGGCTGTCTTGGGTCCGCGACCTGCGGGCCGCGCGCGCGGGCGCGGGCGCCACGTCCGCCGCCGGCGGGCTCCTGCGGGCCGGCCGGCTGGCCGGGCTCGCCGGGTGGGTCTACACGGTCGCCGAGACCGCGGTCGTGCTCTACCTCGCGGACGAGCTCGAGGGCCGGGTCCGCGCCCACCTCGACGAGCGCGAGGCCCGCGCGGCGCTCGGCCGGGCCGGGACGGCGCTGCTCGCCGCCACGGGCCGCCCCGGGGCGTCGGCCGCCGAGGTCGAGGCGGCGCTCGAGGCCTACCGCGAGGCGTGGTCGGCCTGGCGCGAGCACCTCGCGGCCCCGGCGCTCCTCGAGGACGCGCGGCTCCACGAGCGGCTCGAGCGGTTCGCGCGCGAGGCGAAGCTCATGGCCGACGAGCGGGCCGCCGCGCTCGCCCGCGTCGACGCGCAGCCCGCGCTCCGCCGCTCGATCGAGGCGCGGTTCGGCTCGGTCGAGGCCTGGGCGGATGCCCGCGCGCGCGAGGACGAGGCGCGGCTCGAGCGCGACGTCGAGGCCGCGCTCGCCGCGCACGCGCGCGCGCGCGATGCCGCGCTGGCCGGGCTCTACGACGGGGCCTCGCGCCGCGACCGGCCGCTCCTCGCGGGCGTGGCCGACCTGGCCTGGCTCGCGAGCGGCGCCGCGCCGGGCGCGCGCGGCGACCCGTGGGGCGGGCGCGACGACCTGTTCGCGCGCTGGGGGCGCTCCCGCGCCCGGGCCTCGTTCGAGGGCGCGCTCGGGCGCGCCTCGCGCAACCGGACCGAGACCTGGGACGACGAGCGCGCCGTGCTCGAGCTGGCCGGGCGCGGGCTCACCGACGCGGACGCCCGGGCCGTCCTGGCGCGCGAGCTCGCGCTCCTCGAGCGCGCGCGCGCGCTCGACGCCCGCCTCGCGCCGGGAGCCGTCCCCGCGACCCGGGGCGTCGTCGGCGCGCTCGACGACGCGCGATAGGCCAGGCCGAGGCGTTCGCGCCGGGGCGCCGCCGGCCTGCGCGCCCGGACGCCGCCGCCCGCCCGCGCGGCGGCTGACGAGGTTCGAGCCCGGCCCGTCAGGCGACGAGCAGGCCCGCCCGGGCGAACAGGCGCAGGGCCGCGGCGGCGGGCTCGCGCAGGGCGGCCGCGACGGCGCCCTGGTCGCGCGCGGCGCGCGGGTCCACGCCGGGCAGCGCGACGCGCCC
>JANJTH010000410.1 GCA_024711205.1 Planctomycetota bacterium
CCCCGGCGCGCGCCTGGCGCGCCTGAGCGCGCCCGCCCGCGTCGCCGCCGGGGCCGTGTTCGCGGTCGAGGTCGAGGTGGGCGCCGCCCGGGCGACCGAGGTCGCGCTCCGGCTCGAGGCCCTGGCCGAGCCGGGGGGGGCCAGCCCGGGGGTGGCGCGCGCGCTCGGGCGCGTCGACCGGGCGGTCGGGCCGGACGACCCGCTCGTGGCGCGGTTCGAGGTCGAGGCGCCGGGCGGGGGGCTCCTGCGCCTGCGCGCGCGCGTCGAGGCGGCCGGGGCCGACGACCACCCCGAGGACGACGCGCTCGAGGCGCTCGTCGCGGTCGGGGACGCGCGGCGGGCGGTCGTGCTCGAGGGGGAGGGCGAGGGCGGGCCGATCGGCGACGCGCTCGCGCGCGCCGGGCTCGCCGTGGAGCGCCGCCCGGCCCGCGGCGGGGGCGCGACGCCACCCTGGGCCCCGGGCGAGGTCGACCTCGTCGCGCTCGTCGACGTGCCCGCGGCCGCGGCGCCGCTCCCGGCCCTCCGCGCGGCCCTGGCCCGGGGCGCGGCCCTCGTCGTCGCCGGGTGCGACCGCGCCTGGGGGGCCGGCGGCTACGCGGAGAGCGCGCTCGAGGCGCTCCTGCCCGTGACGTCCGGGCCGGGCGACGAGCGGACGCGGCCCCTCGACCTCGTGGTCGCGCTCGACGCCTCGGGCAGCATGAACGCGCCTGCGGACGGCGAGGCGGCCGGCGCCGGCGGCGCGGGCGCACCCGGCGACGCGGGCCCCGGGACGCGCTTCCGCGCGGCGGTCCGCGCGGCGCTCGACCCGGCGCACCTGCGGCCGGGCGACCGGCTCGCGGTCGTGCGGTTCGCGGCGGCGCCGACGGTCGTCCGGGCGCTCGCGCCGCTCGGCCCGGGCGAGCTGACCGACCTCGCCGAGCGCCTGGCCGCGCACGCGCCCGCGGGCGACACGGACGCCGGGCTCGGGCTCCTGCGGGCGCTCGAGCTCCTCGCCCCGGCGGCGGGCGGCCCCCCTTCGGACGCCTCGGGCGGCTCGCCCCGGCCGCTGCTGCGCGTCGTCGTGCTCGTGAGCGACGGCGAGGACCCGGCGCCCGCGCGGCACGCGGCGGCGCTCGCGGCGGCCGCCCGGGCGATCGCCCCGACCGGGGGCGGGGGCCCCGCCGACGACGCGCCCCCGTCGGTCCTCCTCGTGCGCGCGGGCGGGGCCGGGCCTGCGGCGAGCTTCGACGTCCTCGGGGCGACGCTCGCGCCGCACGCCGCGGCCCGGGCGGTCGTCGTGGCCGACGCGGGCGCGGCCCTGCACGCGCTCCTCGAGGCGGAGCTCGCGGCGCGGCGCGACCTCGTGCGGCCCGGGCCGCTCGCGGTCGCCCCGACCACGGCCGGGACCGCGCGCGGGCTCCCTGCCCTCACCGCCCCCCGCTACGCGCCCGTGGCCGCGCGCCCCGAGGCCGTCCCGCTCGCGCGCGCGGACGACGCCGCGCTCGACCGGCCGCCGGTCGCCGTGCTCGGCCCGGGCGGGCGCGTCCTCGCGCTGCCGCTCCCGCCGGCCGAGGCCGCCGCGGTCGTCGGCCCGCTCATGGCCGGGCTCCTCCCGCCCGCCCGCGAGGACGCCGCGCTCGAGGTCGTCCGCCGCGGGCCCTGGCTCGAGCTGACCGTGACGGGCCGTGACCTGCCGCCGCGCCTCGTCGCGACGGTCGTCGCGGGCGAGGCCGGTCCGCCGGAGGCCCCGGGGGGCGCCGCCCCTGGCGGCGACCGCGAGCTCCTCGCCGAGACTCCGGAGCGGGCCGCGGGGCGCGTCCGCGCGCCGGGCGGGGGTGGGACCCTCGTCGTCGTGGCGGCGCCCGGCGGCCGGCCCCTGTGCGCCGCCACGGCGCCGCCCGACGCCCGCGACGAGGTCGCCTGGCCGGGCCCCGACCTGGGCCTCCTCGCCGAGGTGGCGCGGCGCACGGGCGGGACCGTGCTCCCGGCCCCGCCCGACCGCGCGCGACCGCTCCCTCGCCGGGGGCCGGGTCCCGGCGAGCGGCCCGGCGCCCTCGCGCTCGTCGCGCTGGCCCTCCTCCTCGCGGAGGCCGCGGTCGGCGCAGCCGGCGCGGTCGGTGCGGGTGGCGCGGCCAGGACGGCCGCAGGGCCTCGCCCGACCTGACGCGCCGACCCGGGACGCGGCCGCCGGCACTCGCCCCGGCTGGGGACCGCGGCGAGCATGCCCGCGGAGGTGCGCGTGGAGTTCGACCTGCACCAGCACGTGCTCGTCCCGCTGCTCGTGTTCGGGGCGCGGGTGCTCGACGTCTCGATCGGCACCGTGCGGATCATGCTCCTGCAGCGCGGCTCGCGCGTCGCCGTCCCGCTCGGGTTCGTCGAGGTCATGATCTGGCTGCTCGCGATCGGGAACATCATGCAGAACCTGACGAACCCGCTCTGCTACCTCGCGTTCGCGGGCGGGTTCGCGACCGGCAGCCTGCTCGGCATGGCGATCGAAGGCCGCCTCGCGCTCGGCACGCAGGTCGTGCGCGTGATCACGCGCGCGGACGCGACGGCCCTGATCGAGGCGCTCCGCGCGCTCGACTTCGGCGTGACGGTCGTCCCCGCCGAGGGCGCGACGGGGCCGGTCCAGATCCTCTACACCGTCGCGAAGCGCGCGCAGGTGCCCGCGGTCGTCGAGAAGGTGCGCGAGTTCAACCCGCGCGCCTTCTACGTGGTCGAGGACGTGCGCGCCGCCCGCGAGGGCGTGTTCCCGCAGGTCCCGCGCGGGCGCCTCGGAAAGTGAGCGTGTGGCGGCTCAGGAGGAAGAAGGGGCAAGGATCTGCCGAACTTCCCGTTCCCGTTCCCGCGGTCGTGCCGGGCCGTCGCCTTCCTCCTGCGGCCAGAGGGCCTGCGACGGGTGGCTGCCACGGCCTGAGAGGTCACGTGAGCGCGAAGTCCCCGGCGCTCCGGGCCCCCTGAGCGGCAACCCGGGCGCTACCGCGCGATCGCGCCCGAGATCCCGGAGGTGGGCGGGAGGACCACGAAGCGCTGCCACGGGGACCACGCCTCCTCCTCGCCGTCCCACACCCGCACGCGCCACTGGTAGGCGCCGGGTTCGGTCGGCCGCAGGAGGTAGCCGCTCGCGGCGCTCGTCCACGGCTCGTCGACGAGGAGCCCCGCGCCGCCCTGGCGCGCGACCTGGACGCGGAACTCGCGCTGCTCGCGCTGCTCGCCCGAGTGGTACGCCCAGCGGAGCGCGGGGCGCTCCTCGAGCGTGCTCCCCCCGTCGAGGGGCGAGAGCGGGCGGACCGAGACGCCCTCGCCACCGAAGTGGACGTAGTCGGGGCTCGTGCGGAACCGGCGCCAGGACGAGATCGCGACGTTGCTGTTCCCGTCGTGCGCCATGACGCGCCACCAGTACGTGCGGCCCGGCTGGAGCCGCCCGCGCACGAAGTAGGCGCCCGTCGCCCCGTTGAGCTCCTTCGTGTCGCCGAGCACCTGCGCGTGGTCCTCGTCGTCGTCGATCCACACGCGGTAGCCTTCCTGCGGCCCGTCGGGGTCGTCGTAGCGCCAGCGCAGCGCCGGCGTGCACGTGACCTCCTCGTCGTCGCGCGGCCAGGTCTGCACGACCTCGCCCCGCGTGAAGTCCGTACGGAACGTCACCCACGCCGACGTGGCCTCGGCCGTCCCGTCCCACACGCGCACGGCCCAGCGATAGGTCCGCCCGTGCGCGAGCGCGACGGCCGCGCGGTGCTCGGTCGCCCCGCCGGGGAGGTGCGCCGACTCCCAGCGGAGCGCACCCCCCACCTCCTCGACGAACACGCGCGCGCCCTGCTGCGGCCGCGGGCCGCCCGCGGCCCAGCGCAGGCGCAGCCCCGTCAGCCCGCGGGCGGGGTCCCCCGGGGCGAAGTGGCCGTTGCCCACGACCTCGCCGGCGGCGGGCGCGAGCGCCTGGACCTCGGGGCGGACGATCGGCGCGGGTGCGCCGCCGGGGTTCGAGCCGCCCGGGGTGCTCCCGCCGGGGGTGCTCCCGCCCGGATTGGTCCCGCCGGGGTTGGCCCCGCCCGGGGTGGTCCCGCCGGAGGACGCGCCGCCCAGGCTGCCCTCGCCGCGCACGAGGCGAATGTAGAGGTCCCAGTCGAAGTAGCGGCCCGGGTCGCCGTGCGTGGCGCCGGGCACCTCGCGGTGGGCGATGATGTGCCGGCGGTCCTTGGGGATCCTGTACGTGTCGCAGGCCCAGCGCGTGATCCGCGCCGAGGCGCGGTACTGCTCCATGGTCCAGCGGTTCCGCCCGGCCCACCCGGCGTGCTCGATGCCGATGCTGCGCCGGTTGTAGAGCGAATTCCCCGCGTGCCAGGCCGTGTCGGCGTCGCGGACCATCTGCGTGATCTTGCCGTCGAAGTCGACGATGTAGTGCGCGCTGACGCGCCGGCGCCCGTAGCGGAACGTGTTGATCCCGCTGCCCGCGGAGCCCTCGATCGTGTGGATCACGACGTAGCGGACGGGCTCCCCGCTCCGCCCGCGCGCGAAGTAGCTGCGGTTCGCCTCGACGAACGTGACCGGAGGCTTCTCCTGCGCGAGCGCGGGCTCGAGCGCGAGGGCGCCGAGGGCGAGACACAGCGCAGCGCGTGGAACGATAGGCCGCATGTCGAGCCTCCGCCATGACGTTAGCAACTCCCGCGCCCTCATAAACCGTGGCCGCATGGACGGTCCCCTGCGACCGTTTCGTGCCGGGATGCGTCGCATCTGCATTGCATGCGAGCTGCTTGACGGACGGGGCAGCCCGGCGACACTCCGCCGCGCGCGGGGCCGGTCGAGCCGGCCCGCGGCGGAGGCGGGCCATGGCGGAGCTCCTCGCAGGCAAGGTCCTCGTCGCGCAGGGCGGCGGGCCGACGGCCGTGATCAACCAGAGCCTCGTGGGCGTGGTCCTCGAGGCGCGGAAGTTCCCGCACATCCACCGCGTGTACGGCGCCGTCCACGGCGTGCGCGGGATCGTCGACGAGGACTTCCTCGACCTGACGCGCGAGACGACGCACAACCTCGAGCAGGTGGCGACGACGCCCTCGTCGGCGCTCCTGTCCACGCGCGACAAGCCCGACCGCGAGTACTGCCAGCGCATGTTCGGGGTGCTCAAGCGGCACGGGATCCACTACTTCTTCTACGTGGGCGGCAACGACAGCTCGGACACGCTGCGGATCGTCAACGCCGAGGCCGAGGCCGTCGGCTACCCGCTGCGCTGCGTGCACATCCCGAAGACGATCGACAACGACCTGGTCGAGAACGACCACACGCCCGGGTTCGGCTCGGCCGCGCGGTTCGTCGTGCAGTCGTTCCGCGGGATCAACCTGGACAACAGCGCGCTGCGCGGCGTGTACGTCGCCGTCGTCATGGGGCGCCACGCGGGCTTCCTCACCGCGTCGTCGTGCCTGGCCCGCAAGTACCCCGACGACGGCCCGCACCTGATCTACGTGCCCGAGCGCGCGTTCGACGTCGAGCGGTTCCTCGGCGACGTGGACCGGACGATGAAGGCCTACGGGCGGTGCATCGTCGCCGTGTCCGAGGGGATCTCGGACCGCGACGGGCGGCCGATCATGACGACGCTCAAGCAGATGGGCCAGGACGCGCACGGCAACGTGCAGCTCTCGGGCACGGGCGCGCTCGGCGACCTGCTCATGGACACGATCAAGGAGAAGCTCGGGATCAAGCGCGTGCGCGCCGACACGTTCGGCTACCTCCAGCGCTCGTTCCTCGGCTGCGTGTCGGACCGCGACGCGAGCGAGGCGCGCGAGGTCGGCGAGAAGGCCGTGCAGTACGCCATGTGGGACGACGTCGACGGGTCGGTCGTGATCCGCCGGCCCGTCGTCGACTACTCGGTCGACTACGAGCTCGTCCCGCTCGCGGCGGTCGCCGGCAAGACGAAGCACATGGCCGACGAGTACCTGAACGCCGACGGCAACGGCGTGACGCAGGCCTTCCACGCCTACGTGCGCCCGCTCGTCGGCTCGGGCCTCCCCGAGACGCACCGCCTGCGGGCGCCGCGCGTGCCGAAGGGGTAGAGGCCCGGCGGCGCTCGGCCGACCGCACGCCCACCCTGGGCGTCGAGGCCGGCGCCGTCAGCTCGCGCGCGGCCGCGGTGCGCGGTCGAGTCGGGTGGGTGCTGGGGACCTGCCGGCGATTCGCTTGCGTAAGACTGCGGGCTTGGAGTGAGAGCCGTTCAACCGTGGCAGCGCATCCCGAGCGCCTGCCATGCCTTGGGGTGTTGACCCCGGTACACGCGGCGACGTGGGCGAGGGCGCGCGCGCTTGCAGGTAGTTTCGGGCGGCCGGCGGCCAGCGGGGGGACCGGCCATGGAGAGGCTGGGGGGCAGGCCACCCCGGCTTCGTCGCATCCGAGCTCCCCTTTGTGACGGCCTCTCCCTCGACCAAGCCGACCAAGCGCGTCTGTCCGAGATCCAGCGCGACAACGCGCGCCTCTACAGGGCGCATCTCATGAAGGAGGAGCTCGGCGACCTCCTCAACGGACGCCAAACCAACGTGGCGCGGAGGCTGCTCGAGAAGTGGTGCTCGTGGGCCGTCCGTTCGAGGCTGCCGGCCTTCGTGCGCACCGGCCGAGCGATCTGCGGGCACATGGACGGGATCGTCGCCTACGTCCACCAGCGAATCACGAGCGGGCTCGTCGAGGGCCTGATCAACAAGGCGCGCCTCGCCACGCGACAGGCCAATGGCTTCCACTCCGCCGCCGCCGTGCTGGCCATGATCAGCCTCCGTTGTTCGCGCCTCGACCTCCGCCCCGCCCACAAGCGTCTCGCCGCCTAGCGAGCACCCAGTCACGCGAGCAGCTCGGCCCACATGTCGGCGCAGGCGGCCAAGCCTGCGTCGGAGGGGGCTGCACGTACAGCACCCCGCAACGAGACCGAGTGAGGGTCGCGCGACCACCACGGCCCGCCGTCTCAGCACGGCAACGGTCCCGACCCCGAGTCGAACACCGCGAGCCCGACTCCACGGCCGGACGGCGTCCTCGCCCCCAACTCCGTCACCAGGCCAGCACGCCGGTCGACCGCCGGAAACCGGAGGAGCGCTTGGATTTGATTCTAGTTGACGTCGAACAGGGGACTCCCGACGATCTCGGCCCGCAAGCTCGACGATCGTCGGGAGTCGCACTATCCGCAGGCACCGACAGGTCCCGCGCACGCTTCACCGGCGCGCCATCGGGAATCCTGGACGGTGACTTCGGACTCGCCTTCCATACCGACAGGAAGCCCATGACGAACGATCCGCTGGTTGACCGTGCCGCGCAGTTCGCGACGCAGTTCCGCAAACAGCTCGAGGCCGAGGAGCTCGCGGCACGGAGGCTGCGCGGAGAGCTCCAGGCAGAAGTGCGCGCGGTCAAGAGCCCCAGCACGCTTCCAGCGGAGGCGAAGCCGAGCGTCGAGGAGCGACCTTGGGCCGAGCCAACCCAGGTGAAGCGAGGCGACGGCAGGCTCGAGGCCGACGAGGCCGGAGACGATGACCCCTCTGGGGACGACCTCGCGGACGAGAAGCGCGCGTTGGGTATGGTGCCGTGCGCTGACTGCGAGGCGCTGTTCCTACCCGACCACGCGAGCGCGGTCCGCTGCAGCGCGTGCTCGGCCCCGCGAGCGCTGCGATCCCCCCCTCGTCGCAATGCGGGGGCTACCTCCACGGCGCCGAGCGGCTACGACGCATCCAAGCTGATCGGTCATGCCCACACGCTCGACAGCCTCTCGACCCTGATCGTGGTCATGTCGACGATCTCGGGGGTCATCGTGGGGGTCCCCATCGAGGCGAGCGTCGCCAGGGCGCTGCGCATCGAAGACTCGGTGCTGCTCGTCTGCCTCGTCACGGCCAGCTTTGGCCTCCTGGGCTACGCCCTCGGCCGCTGGAACGTCATCTTCTTGCGGATCATCGCCGAGGCCGCCCGCTGCCTCGTCGAGATCGAGCGGAGCCAGCGGAGGAGTTGAACGCGCGGCGTTACGCCAGTCAGTCTGGTAGCCTCCACCGTTCACTCGCCACACTTCTCCGGATCCCCACCCGGTCCTACGCTGACCGGAAGCCGAGGTAGACATTGAGGAGATCAGGAGCGAAGCCGTGAGCCCGCCCCCCCACATCCGAGTCCCGTGCGGCTGCGGTCGCGTGCTGAAGGCCCCGATCGGGTTTGCCGGGCGCCACGTGCGCTGCAAGGGCTGCCGCGCCATCAACGCGGTCCCCGCACCCGGCGAGACGCCCGAGAGTTCGATCCCCCTTCGCGCGTCGCATGCCGTGCAGGTCCGGATCGTCGCTGGAGGGCCCGTGGGCTACGTCGCGTCGGTCGACGGCACCCCCTTTACGTTCGGCCGCCGCCAGGACGCCTCGCTCTCCACCCACGACGACTCGACGTCGCGCTTGCACTGCTCGCTGGTCGAGGACGCTGGCCTCCTCTACGCCGTCGACCACGCCTCGACCCACGGCACCTTCCTGGACGACCAGCGGGTCGAGGGCCGCGCTCCGCTGCATCTGGGCGCGCGCCTCCGGCTCGGGCCGACGTTCACGGTCGTCCTCGAGGCCCGCGCGAAGGCGGCCACGGGGGTGACAGGCCCTGCAGTGTTGCGTCTCTCGGGTCTCCCTTGGGGGCGGCGCCTGGCGAAGCGGGTCTCGTGCGCGAGCTGCTGGCACCGCTTCGCGCCCGAGGACGCGTACTTCGTCTCGCGCCACGCCGACCTGCTGGGCGACCCGGTGCTCGGCGGCGACGAGTACCTGCGCTTCCAGCCGACCCGCTTCACGGTCAAGGGTGAGGCACTCGACCCGCGCGGTTCGCCGACGCAGGCGCTCGCCTGCCCGCGTTGTCATCTCGGCATGCCCGGGGCCCTCCTCGAGGGGGCGCCGCTGTTCGTGTCCATGATCGGCTCGCCGGCAAGCGGGAAGTCGCACTTCCTCGCCGCCATGACCTGGGAGCTGCGCCGCCTCCTCCCCCGGGCGCGTTTGTCCTTTTCCGACGCCGACGCGACTGCCAATCGGGTGCTCCACGAGTACGAGCAGACGTTGTTCCTCAACCCACGCCCCGACGAGCCGACCGAGATCCAGAAGACGCAGCGCGACGACCCCCGCCTCTACCGCACCGTGCTCCTGGAGGCCGGCATGGTGCGCTACCCGGTGCCCTTGCAGTTCACCGTCTGGCCCGGCGCCGGGCACCCCTCCCGGGACCACTCGGCTCGCGTCGGCCGCGTCCTGGTGATCTACGACAACGCAGGGGAGGACTACCTCCCTGGCGCCGGGGAGGAGCGCAGCTCGGCGGTCACGGAGCACCTGGGACGGGTGCATGTCCTCCTGTTCCTGTTCGATCCGACGCAGGACCCGCGCTTCGGCGCGGCCTGCGGGGTGAGCCCCTCGCGGCCCGCGGGCGCGGCGGAGGGGTTCGTCGTGCGCCAGGAGACCGTCCTGCGCGAGGCGATCAGCCGCGTCCGCCGCCTGCGCGGCCTCGGTGAGGGGGAGCGCCTGCGCCGCCCCCTCGTTGTGATCGTCTCGAAGCTGGACGCGTGGGAGTCGCTGCTCCCGCACCCCGTCGGTGCGGAACCCTACGCCGACGAAGATGGGGCGGCGCCGCTCCGGGTCCTCACCGAGCGGGTGGACGAGGTCAGCGCCGCCGTGCGCGGCCTGCTGCTCCGCCTCTGCCCGGAGCTCGTGACCACGGCCGAGAGCCTCACCGACGCGGTGACCTACGTCCCCGTGAGCAGCCTGGGCCGGGCCCCCGAGCTCGTCGAGCGCGACGACGCTCGCTTTTTCGGCGTCCGCCCGAAGGACGTGAAGCCACGCTGGGCGGCGGTCCCGATCACGCACTGCCTCGCGCGCTGGGCCCCGGGTCTGATCCCCGCCGACGTGGTGATGCCTCCGCCCGGGGGCGACGGCGACGAGGCGGTCGCATCCGGTCAGGACGACGAGGAGGTGGTCTCGCTCACCGCCTCGGACGTGGCCGAGCTCCCCGAGCTGGCGGCGTCCGGTGAGTTCCCCGCCGCCTGGGCCGAAGAGGCTCGATGATCGGCGAGCTGATCTACACGTCGGCCCCGGCCGGCCTCCGCCCCGGAACGACCGGCTTCTGCACGGTGGCCGCCACGAAGGGCCTCTCGAAGCGGGACCAGCTCGCGCTGGAGGCGCTGAGCGGCTATGAGCTGGCGTTCGGCCTGTCCGACACCCGCGCCGCGCAGAACCCCGCCTGCTTCCTCCACACGACGCTCGCTGGCGCGAGCGGCGCGCAGCACGTGTTGTCGCGCGTGGGCTTCGCCGGCGCCGACCACACCGGGCGTTCGAACAAGATCGCCCACCACCTCCTCCTGGGCCGGGGTGAGGGTGGCGCGGGCCCCGCCGCGCTCGCGCAGCGCCTGCTCCGCGACGGACGCTGGGCCACCCGTTGGGAGGGCGCACCGCGCGAGACGGCCTCCTGGCCACTCCCGTGCGACGACGTGGCCCATCGGCCGGCGAGCGCTTGGCAGCAGGTCACCGGCGACGCCGGCTGGGCTGCCGCCCTGCCGCGCGCCTTCCGTGCACGGCCTACCGTCCCGGCGTTCGTCGTCTTCGCGCCGGGCGCCGACGTGCTGGCCCTGTTCGCCGAGAGCCTGTCCGTCCTGCCGGTCGAGGAGCGTTGGCGCGTCGCCTTCGCGACGTATCACACGAGCGCGCTCCCGCCCGACCGCCCCTGCCACTGGCGCGGGGTCCTGGCCGGCTCTCCGGCCGCGGCAGCGCTAGGTCGCCACGCCGACGCGCTCGTGATCGACCTGACGAAGGCCCTCCCGCCCCCCGAGGAGGACGGGCTCACCGCGGCGGTTCGCCGCGGCGAGGTCGCCCGCGCGCCCGTGGCTCTCACGGCGCCGGCCGCCGAGGAGCGGGCGTCGTCGGAGCGGAAGCGCAAGCCTCGCGGCGCCAAGGCGGTCGTGGCGCATGAGGTCGTCTACGAGCTCCAGCCGGAGCTGGCGGCCCTGGCGCCTCGATCGCGCGATCGCGACGACCTCGGCCAGTACGCGCCGGCAGCCCCCGCTCGAGGCGGGGTGCCGCCGTGGGTCTACTTCGCCGGCGCGCTCGCGCTGTCCGCCGTGCTCGTCCTGGTCCCGCTCCTGGGCTCGCGCAAGGCGCAGCCCCCGGGGCCGGCGCCGACGCCCCCCTCGACGACGGCGCCGGCACCGCGAGACGCGAAGCTCCCTCCGCCCCTGACCGTCGCTCCGACTCCAGCCGTCACCGAGCCTCCAGCCACCGTGACGGCGGCCGCCCCTGCGCCACGGCCGACGGAGGCCGAACCGCTGACCATGACACCCGCCCAGGGGTCTGCGCCGAGCGACGAGAGCCCTGACATGGAGGGAGGAGCCGGCGAGACGCCGTCCTCGGAGCCTGCCGCTCTACCCCACGAGAGCGCTCCCGCTCCCCTCGTGCTCACGGTCGCGGAGGGCGGTCACGAGCAGCCCTCCGTCGCCCCGATCATCACGGCCCAGGAGATCGGAAACGACGGGTCTCGGACCTGGCAGGTCCCGGCAACGGACTCCGAGTGGCAAGCCTCTTGCCTCAATGGGGAGTTGAAGAAACCGAAGGCCCCAGAGAGCCCGGCCACGCTCGATCTCTTCGTCGCGCGAGAGCGGGTCGCCAGCTTGTCTCTTGACCGCGTCGAACACGGCGTCCACGTCAGGGTGACTCCGACTTCCCCTGGCAGGGCGCTGCCTCCGGCTACGGTCATCAAGCTGAGCGCGGGCTCGGGTGAACACCTGCTTCTTCCGCTCAGGAACGTCGACGCTCGGGAGGAAGTCGTCGGGTGGGTCGATGGCAAGCTGATCTGGACCGTGAGCCTGGAGCACCAACTGAGACCGGTTAAAGAGGCGCGAGATCAAAATCTGCGAATTAGAGCCCAACGCGGCAGGCTGGAAGCCACTGAATACGTCCCGCATAGCAGCGAGGAGAAAAAGATAGATTTGCTCGGCACAGACTTTTTCGCCAAACAGAACGTCAAACAGAACGACGACAGTGTCTCGTTGCGCTTCGGAGGCCAACGAGGGACGAACCCCCAGAATGGGCTGATTGGCAACCTCAAAGGCATCGCTGCGACGATGTCGTCGTCCCTCGCCTCGATTGCGACTGTGAGGAGCGAACTCCTTCTCGCCGAGGAGAAGATCGCGGATAGGAAGAAGAACAAGGATAGGCCTACGACGGGAGAGCAGGAGACGCGGGATAGTGTAAAGAAAGAATTCGATAGCCTCATTGCCAAGCTTAGGTCGAATCTGCTCTATCAAGTGTGTGAGATGGAGGCGCACCTGAACGGCCTAGAGCTCCAATTCCTCGACTCCTGGGGAGTACCCTTCGGCACCGTGCGGTATCGGTGGGAGCGCGGTCTGACGACCGAGCACCTCAAGGAGATCGAGAAGGAACACGGCGAGGAGCTCAAACTGCTCCTGAAGCCCGGAGGCGGCGCGCGATGACCTCCCCCCGCGAGCTGATCCAACGAGTCGACGCGGCGCTGATTCTCGCCGACGAGAGCCGTCCCGAGGAGCTGCGCCAGCTCGCCGAGTCCGTCGCAGGCGCCACCGCCCGGCTGGCGGAGAGGGTCGGCGCGTGCGACGCGCTGTGGCGGCAAGGGCGCTTCGACGAGGCGCGGCAGGCGGCGAGGCGAGGCGAAGACCTGCGCGAGGCGGCGGCGCTGGTCACGGCCTCGGCCGTCACTGCTTGGAGCGGCTGGTGCCGCCGGCTCGGCGCGCCGCTCCCCGTCCCTGTGGACGAGGCGCGGCTGCGTTACGTCCTCGAACGCCTCGACGCCGGGCCCGGGAAGCTCGAGCAGCTCCTGCGCGAGTACCGTCGCATGACGCTCGGCCGGGCGCCGCTGATCGACCGGCTCCGCGTGCTCCGGGTGATCGCCAAGGCCGACCCGGAGCAGCCGGCGTGGCTCGACGACGTACGGGCCTTCGAGCAGGCCCGCCACGACGAGCTGTCCCGCTCGCTCCGCGACGCCGAGAAGCGCGCCGACGCAGCGCAGCTCCGCGCCCTGAAGGAGGAGCTGTCGAGCGACCCATGGCTCGTCCCACCGCCGCCGCGGCTCCTCCCCGCCGTCGAGGTCGCCTTGGCGCCCCTCGTGACCCGCGCCGCCGAGCAGCGCTACGAGGCGTTGGCCGAGGCGCTGCGGGCCGCGCACGGCGCGCTCGACGAGGCGCGCTGCCACGCGGCGGTCGAGGAATGGGAGGCGCTGCAGGCCACGACCCGCGTGGCTCCTCCGACCGCCAGCGCGGGCGAGATCGCGCCCGTGCGCGCCTGGCTGAAGGACAAGGCCGAGCAGCGCGCGGCCGACGACGCCTTCGCGAACGCCTGCGCCGCGCTCGAGGCGGGGCTGGACGCGGGCGCGCCGCTCGCGGAGATCGAGCGCCTCGCCTCGGCGGCCCTTCGCCACGAGCGCGGGCTGCCCCAGGTCCTCGGCGCGCGGGCGGCCTCACGCGTCGAGGCGCTGTCGTCGGGTCAGCGAGCGCGCAACGCCCTCCAGCTCGCCCTCGTCCTGGCGGGCGCCGTCGTGGTGGGTGGGCTGGTGACGGCCTCGTGGCAGCACCGGAGCCGCGCCGCGAACGTCCAGCGATGGACCGGTCAGCTCGGCGCCGCCCTGGCCAGCGACGACCTGGCCGCGACGCGGGCGCTGCTCGGTGAGCTGGCGCGGAGCGACGCCGAGGCGTACCAGGCGCCCGAGGTGCGCGACCTGGAGGCGAAGCTCGTCGTTCGTGAGCAGGCCGAGGCCGAGCGTGCGGCCGGCTTCGCCGCGGCGGCCTCCACGGTCGAGGGCGCGGGCGTGGGGCACGTCGACTTCGACGCCCTGCTCCGGCGCGCGGAGGCGCTGGCCAGGACCACGACGGAGCGGGCCCTGGTCGAGGAGTGGCGCCACCGCCGGGTCGTGCATCAGGACGAGCAGCAGCGCTACCGCGACCAGGCCCTCGGACCGGAGCTGGAGGCGTTGACACGGGACTACGAGGCGCTTCGCGAGGCGGTCGCCCGGGACGGGGCGGACGTGCAGGAGCGGGTGGCCGCTTGCCTCGCGGTCGCTCGGCGCCTGGCGGCTGCAGGCGACGCCAGCCCGCGGCTGCGGGAGCGCGCCGCCGCGATCGTGTCGGGCGCCGAGGCGCTGGCCGAGCGGGCCCTCGCGCAGGGTGAGCGCCAGCAGCAGATCGCGCAGGCGCTGGAGCGGCTCCGGGGCACGATCACGGCGGACGAGTTGGCCGCGGGGCTCATGGCCTTCAGCAACTCGTTCCCGGACCACCCGCGCGCGACCGAGTTCGTCAAGGCGGCGAGCGCGCGCGACGCGTGGCGCGCTGTGGACGCCTGGCGCGCGCTCGTCGTGGGCCTCGGCCCCGTCCGCGTCCAGAGCCGCGCGGCGGCGAGCGACCGGCGGCGGGCCATCGAGGCGTACAGGACGGCGCACCCTCTGGCCCCGGTCGCGGCCGATGTCGAGCGCCTGCGCGCCTACTATGCGTGCGCCGAGGAGACCCTCGAAGGCGACGACGTAGCCGGGCTGAAGGACGTCCGCGCCCTCCTCGACAACCGGCTGCTCAAGGACTCATTCACGGTCACCGACCGCGAGGGCCGGCGGTACTACCTCCTCGATGGGGCGCTCCCCGAGCCGCGCGGTCCCGACGCCTCGGCGGTCTACTCCTTCGACTACGTGGTCAACGCCCGGCTCGTCACGCGCCGGAAGGTGTGGAGGACGCAGGAGGAGGGCTTCGACGCCGTGGCGCAGCCGTCGCCCCAGCGGCGCTTCTCCGAGGCGGGCTGGCGGCTCCTCGAGGCCCCCGGGCGCGCCTGGGAGACGCTCTACCTCGAGCTCCTCGCCGCCGTCTTGGCCGAGCAGGACATGGACCCGATCCTGGTGGCGAGCCTCGCGCGTACGCTGGCCGAGCTGGGTCGGAGCGTCGTCCCGTTCGGGGCTGAGGACCTGACGGCGTACGAGCGCGAGCTGAAGCTCGTCCGCGACGACGTGGCGTGGATGGACCCCGACGAGCGGGAGGCCGAGTCGATCCGTAAGCGAGCGCAGGCGGCGTTGAAGCGGCTGCCGGCCGTGCGACCGCTCGTCGCGCGCGTCGAGGCGGCGCTGCGCCGCCCGCAGGTCCTCTGGCCGGCGGGCGTGCTCCTCCGGGACGTCCGCCCCGTCCAGGGAGGGGCCGCCCGCGGGGAGCTGTACGTGGTCGTCGCCGGGACGCCCATGAGCCTGCGGCGCGTGGGCCGCTTCGTCGACGGCGCGGCCCAGCTCGATGCGGCCGCCCTGAGCGACGTCCCGCAGGGGACGCTCGTGTTCGCCACCAACGAGGCGGAGGACCAGCAATGACCGGGGGGATCGAGGACCTGCTGCGGGCTCGCGCCGAGGCGCCGGCGTTGTCGCACGCCCGGCTCGACCTCGAGCGGCGCCTGGGGTTCCCTGCTGGGCGCTTCACGGGGCCGGGACTCGTCCTCCCGCTCCTCGCGGCGGTCATCCTCACCGTGGGCTTCTACGCGGCCTTGCGCCTCGTCCCCGACACGCTGGTGGCGGCGAGCTTCACGCAGCGAGGGGCGATCCCCTACACCATCGCGTTCGGCACAGCCTGGGGCCTGGCCGTCGTCTTCGTGAAGGCCCGCAAGGTGGCGGTCCAACGGCGCGCGCTCGACCTCGTCCTCCTACCCAGCGACGAGCCGGCCTTCGTCCTCACGCCTCGGACCGCCGACTCGGTTCTGGCGCGGCTCTACGAGGCCGTGGACGACCCGCAGCAGTTCTTCCTCACGCGCAGGATCCACAATGCCCTGTCGAACCTGAAGAACATGCAGCGGATCGGCGACGTTGACGCGGTCCTCCGGACCCACGCCGACAACGACGAGGTGCAGTCGGACTCGAGCTATACGCTCCTGCGCGGGATCTTGTGGCTGCTCCCCGTGCTCGGCTTCATCGGCACCGTGCTCGGCCTATCGGTCGCGTTGGGCTCGTTCGGCGCCGTACTCACGAACGCCAGCGACATCTCGCAGCTCAAGGGCGCCTTGCAGAGCGTCACGGCTGGCCTGGCGACGGCCTTCGAGACCACGCTCCAGGGCCTCGTGGCCACGGTTGCGATCCACCTGCTCATGATCTTCGTGCGCGGTCGCGAGGAGGCGTTCCTCGAGGACTGCAAGGACTACTGCCAGCGGTTCGTCGTGGGGCGGCTACGCCTGGTCGACGAGGAGCGCGCCTGACGTGGCCCGCCGGCGCCGCGCCGTATCCGAGGTCAGCCTCTTCGCCTTCCAGGACGTCATGGCCTCCCTGATCGGCGTGCTGTTCTTCGTCGTCCTCATGGCCGCACTGAGCATCGTCGAGCGCCCGGCGGCGGCGAGCGGCGGGGACGCGCCCGCCGCGATCGAGGCGGCCCGCGCGCGGGCGCGGGCCCTGAGCACGGAGGCCGAGGAGGCGCGCCAGCGCCTGGCCGCGCTCGAGCGGGCGCGGGTGACCGGGAGTGACCCACGGTGGACCGCCAACGAGGTTCGCGCCCTGCACGCGACGCTCATGGCGCTCCACGAGCGGGTCCGCCAGGTCCAGCGGGCCCGGACGCAGGACGAGGTCGAGCACGACGAGGCGGAGGGGCGCCTGCGTGTCACGCGCGCCGAGGCCGACGCGCTGGACGCAGCGCTCGCCGAGCTGCGGGACCGGGCGCGCGCCGGGCCTCGCGTGGCGTACATCTTCGACAGCGGCCCGGGGACGCCGGAGCCCTGGCTCGTCGAGCTGAGCGCAGAGGCGCTCCGCGTGGCCACGCCGGACGGCGCGGGGGCGGTGTTCTCCTTCGGCGGAGACTCGGCGCAGACGCGGCGCGAGCGCTTCTTGGCCTGGGCCCGGCGGCAGGATCCGGCCGCATGCTACTTCGTGCTGCTCATCAAGCCCTCCGCCGTCTCCTGGGGCTACGAGCTGGCGAAGACGTTGTCCGAGGCCGGGTTCCGCTTCGGGACCGACCTGCTCCCGGAGCCCTGGCAGGCGTTCGAGTAGCCGCGTGGGACGACGGCGCGTAGACGAGCCCGCGGACAGCCTCGAGCTCCTCCTCGACACGATCTGCAACGTGTTCGGCGGGGTCATCCTCGTGGCGATCCTCGTCGTCCTACAGACCCAGGACGCCGCGCAGACGGTCGCCCTCGTCGTAGCGGCGGACCTGAGGCTGAAGCAAGCGGAGTACGAGGTCGGCAAGGCCGCGCGTGAGCTGGCGTCCCTCCAGGCAGAGCTGGCCGCCGCTTCCAGCGAGGCCGCGCAGCTCGCGCCGGAGCTCGAGGCGGCGGTCCGCAAGGGCGAGTTCCTCGACGCGATCGAGGCCGCCGAGCGCCAGCTCGAGCGCGAGCGCCAGGCGGCCGCCGCGGCGCGCCGCGCGCGCCTCGAGGCCGAGGCCCGCGCGGAGGCCGAACGCGAACGTACCCGGCGGCTAGGCAGGGCGGCCGAAGAGACCCGGGCCCGGGCCGGGGCGGTGCCGGAGGCGTTCCGTCGAGACGTGCGCCTGCCCATGTGGCACGACCAGGCCGCTCCCTTCCAGCGGTCGCTGCTGATCGACGGGGACCAGGTTTACGCGCTGCCGGAGGCGTGCCACGCCGAGGCGCTCGGCGTCCGCTTTGCCACGCGCTATCGGCCGCGGAATGGCGCGGGGTTGCGCGTCCACGACGCCACGACGAGCGCCGCGGCGTTCGCCGAGCTGCTGAGCGGCCATACGCCCCGAGGTACCTTCGTCTCGTTCTGGGTGACGGACCGGACCGAATCCTTCGAGGTCTTCCAGCTCCTCCGCGCGGTCGCGCTCGAGCGCACGTTCGAATACACCGTCTCGGCCTATGACCGGGCCGAGGGCCTCGTCCTACAGCCGGGCCGGCCCAAGGCGGAGTGACCTGCATGCCACGGTCGAGGCCGGCGCTGCCGTCGTTTCTCCTCCTCCTCGCCATGGGCTGCGCGAGCCCGCCCAGCGAGCCGTCGCAGACGGGATCCGCCCCGGCTCGTGCGCCGACCGAGGCTCCTACCCCCGTCGTGCTCGGGCCGAAGGCCGCGTCCGCGCCGGACGAGCAGCGCGCGCCGGTGGCTTCGGAGGCAACCGCTGGCGACGCGGCGGCCATGACGAGCGCGACCGACTCCGCCGCGCGCGCGCGGCAGGCGGCGCTGCATACGAGCGACGCGCTGCGCGAGGCCGAGGAGGCGGCGCGCGCGGCGCAGAGGGCGCGCGCCGCGGCGCAGGCGTGCCTTCGGGGGGGCAACGCGGCCGGCGTGGCGACTGCGGCCGAGGACGCACGGCGAGCAGCCGATCGAGCGACGGCCGCGGCTTCCGCCGCTCGCCGCGCCGCGGCCGAGGCGCGGCGAGCTGGCGACGAGGCAGGGGCACACGCGCCAGGGACGGCCGAGGGGCTTCGTGCCGCGCGTCAGGGCGCGGACGCAGCGTCGGTGACCGCGAGCCAGTCTGCGCGGGCGAAGCAGGCCGCCGAGCAGGCCGAGCGAGCGGCGGCGACAAGCGCCGCCGCCGCCCGACTCGCCGCGACCCTCGCGGACGCCCGGCGGCGCCTCGACGGGCGCGCGCGCGCGGATCGTCACGCCGCCGGACAGGACGAGGCCGAGGGCCTCTCCGCCGTGGAGGAGGTCACGAGCGCGGTGAAACGCGCGACGGTCGCGTCGGACGAGCTGCGGGCCGGAGAGGTGGCAGATGCGGTGGCGCGCGCGCGCGCGGCAGCCGAGCGGGCCCAGGCCGCGGCGCGCCGGGCGGCGGCGCGGCTCGAAGCGCACGCCGCGGCGGAGCAAGAGGGCGCCGACATGGACGCGGCGATCGTGGCGGCAGTCGACTCCCTCGCGACTCCCGCCGAGGAGGTCGCGACGGCGCTGCGCCGCGCTTCGGAGGCCCACGGCGGTTGGCTGGAGGAGCAGGCCGCACGGGCGGCCGCGCGCGCAGCGCAGGCCGCGGCACTGCTCGCGCAGGCCGAACAGCTCGGCTCGACGACCCAGCCAGCTGGTGTCGGCGGCGCGCTGCCGCAGGTCCCGCCGCCCCCCGCCGAGCGACCAGGGCGCCCCACGGGCCTCGGCAGCCCCGAGCAGGGAGCGGCGAGAGTGCCGTATCTGGGCCGGTTTCGCCAGACGAGCGGCGGGAGCGCCGCCGACTGGGCTCCGGGCGGCTACAGCGAGAGCACGCTCAGCCTGCGGGCGGACGGCCTGCTCGAGCTACGTCGCGTGTTTCCTGGCGACGTCGTCTGCACCTGGCGAGTCGGCTACACATGGGACGCGGACAAGTCGACGCTGCTGCTCGGCGACGACGAGCGTAGCCGTCCGCAGGCGCGCGCGCTGAGGGCCTTCGCGACCGGTCAATCCGACCCGAAGGACAAGCTGCCAGTGCGCTTGCGCTGCACGCTGCACTCGGGGGGCGAGCTCCAGATCGACGGCAAGGTCTACGCCAGGGAGGAATGACTCCTACCGAGGGGAGCGGTGCCGGGCAGGGAAGGCTGAAAGCCGGTTTCATGTGCGTTGATAGCCGCAGTAACGAAACCAGCCCTTCGCGTCCTTCGGAGTGATCTTACGTCGCGCGCGGTGGATCGCCGTGCAGAGGCGCGGAACGGTGCGCGCCTCGGCAGCGCGCAGGAGAGTCTTCAGCTTGCCCCAGCCGGGCTCGATCGGGCTCAGGTCCGGCGAGTAGGGCGGCAAGAACAGGAGCTTCGCGCCCTTGGCCTTGATCGTGACACGCAGGTCCAGGGGCTTGTGCGCGGCGAGGTTGTCCCAGGCCACGACGTCCCCGCGATGCAGGGTGGGCACGAGCCTCCTCAGGACGAAGCGCCGGAAGATCCGAGCGTTCGTCGCGCCCTTGTGCGTGGAGTGGGCGACGAAGCCCTTCAGGGAGAAGGCGCCGATCATCGACGTCACGGTCCCGCGGTTTCGCGGAACCCGAGCCGCGGCGCGCCTGCCAGATGACGCACGAGCACGATCCCGCGTCATGCCGATGTGCGAGCCCGACTCGTCGACGAACTTCAGCCGGGCGAGTGGGACGCGACGAATCGCGCGGACGAAGGCCTCGCGTTTCGCGATGACCTCTGGCCGGTCGCGCTCGCTCGCGACGAGCGACCTCTCTTGGGCTCTGCTCCCCCTTCCGGCGATGACCAGTCGTCGGGTGCGTGGTGGGGGCCTGCCGGCGATTCGCTGACGGAAGGCTGCGGGCTTGGGGTGAGAGCCGTTCAACCGTGGCAGCGCGTCCCGAATGCCTGACGAACCTTTGGGTGTTGACCCCGGTACGCGCGGCGACGTGGGCGAGGATGCGCGCTTGCAGATGGTTTCGGGCGGCCGGTGGCCGGCGGGGGGACCGGCCATGGAGAGGCTGGGGACAGGCCACCCCAGTCCAGCCCGGCATCGCCGAACGCTTACGTTGCGACGACGCGCGAGGGCCGGGCCAGGCCGACCGACCGCAGGGAGGTCGGCCGCCCGGACCGAGCGCGGCGCCGTCAGGGCGCGGGCGGTGGGCCCTCGCCCGCGGGGAACCAGCCGGCCGTGCGCTGGCAGACCCGTACGAGCAGCAGCATGACCGGGACCTCGATCAGGACGCCCACGACGGTCGCGAGCGCGGCGCCCGAGGACAGCCCGAACAGCATGGCCGCGGTCGCGATCGCGACCTCGAAGTGGTTCGACGCGCCGATCAGCGCGGACGGCGCCGCGTCGCGGTACGGGAGGTTCAGCGCGCGCGCGAGCCCGTAGGTCAGGGCGAAGATCAGGACCGTCTGCGCGAACAGGGGGACCGCGATCCAGAGGATCGTGAGCGGGTCGCGCGCGATCGTCTCGCCCTTGAGCGAGAACAGGAGCACGAGGGTCGCGAGCAGCGCCGCGATCGTGACCGGCGCGAGCAGGTGCAGGAACCGCGCGCGGAACCACGCCTCGCCCTTCGTGGCCAGGATCGCGCGCCGCGTCGCCCACCCCGCGACGAGCGGCAAGGCCACGTAGATCCCGATCGAGAGCGCGAGCGCCTGCCAGGGCACCGGCAGGCGGCCGAGCCCCAGCAGGTAGCCGCCCAGGACCCCGTAGAGCAGGAGCATGGCGAGCGAGTTGATCGCCACCATGACGAGCGTGTGGCCGTCGTTGCCGCGCGCGAGCGAGCCCCACACGAGGACCATGGCGGTGCAGGGGGCCACGCCGAGGAGCACGCAGCCGGCCAGGAAGCTGCGCCAGAGCGGGACCTCGAGCCGCCGCACGCCGTCGACGAGCACGACCACGCCCTCGCCGTGCCGCGCGCCGACGGGCAGGTCGAGGCCGAAGGGGAGCTTCACGTGGTCGACCGCGTCCGGGCCGATCAGGCCGAGGAGGAGCGTGCCGAGGCACAGCGTCGCGATCGCGTACATCGTGAACGGCTTGATCGCCCAGTTCACGACCAGGGTCAGGGCGACCGGCCTGAGGCTCCGGCCGGCGCGGACGACCTCGGCGAAGTCGATCTTGACCATGATCGGGAACATCATGAGGAACAGGCACACGGCGATCGGGATCGACACGACCGGCGCCCCGTCGACCGTGAGCGCCAGCCCGTCCAGCGTCGTGGCGACGCCGGGCGCGGCCTTGCCGAGCGCGATCCCCGCGAGAATGCACAGGAACACCCACACCGTCAGGTAGCGCTCGAACCAGCCGAGGCCGTGGCCGGCCGCCGCGGGCGGGGTCGGGCAGGCGGCGGACAGGTCGCTCGGGTCGGCCACGGTCAGCCCTCCCGCCGCGCGCGCGTCGTCGCGGCCGTCACGCCGAGCCCTCGGGCAGAGGACCGAGCGCCGAGTCCTCGGGCAGAGGACCCAGCGCCGAGTCCTCGGGCAGAGGACCCAGCCTCAGGCCGGTGACCTCCGGCAGGCGGGCGACGAGGTCGCGCACCTCGTCGCGCACGCGTCGGTAGTGCCCGAGCGCGCGCTCCGGGTCGGCCTCGCCCGCAGCGAGCCGGGGCGGGTCGTCGAACCCGAAGTGGACCCGGCGGACCCGTCCCGGCAAGGTCGGGCAGGTCTCGTCGGCGTGCCCGCACACGCTCACGACGACGTCGAGCGCGCCCACGTCCACCTCGGCGAGCGTCTTGCTCCGGTGCCCGGAGATGTCGACCCCGGCCTCCGCCATGACGCGCACCGCGTGCGGGTTCAGCCCGTGCGCGAGGAGCCCCGCCGAGCGCGCCACGAGGCGGTCCCCCCACAGGTGACGCGCCCAGCCCTCCGCCATCTGCGAGCGGCAGGAATTGCCCGTGCACAGGAACAGGACCTCGGGTGGGCGCACGGCCTCGACCTCCCCGGCGCGCGCGGCACCGAATCGCAATCCTACGATCATGGGGCGCGCCGCGGCGCGGCTCGGAGCCGCGCCACGAGCGCCTCGAGCCGGCGGAGCGCGCGGGGGAGCCTAATCGTTCCTCAACGATTGGACAGCGCCGGCGCGACGGCGCCTCGAGGCGCGGGGCCGACCTCGACGTAGGCCCGGCCCGCGTCGTCGAGGCGGACGCCCGAGAGGCGGACGCGCAGGGCGCCGGGGCCCGTCCCCGCGACGTCGAGGACTGCGTCCGCGCGCGGCCGCCCCTGCGCGTCGAGCGGCGGGAAGGGGATCGCGCGGGGGTCGCGCAGCGCGGCGTCGGTCGAGCGCACGCCGTGGGCGGGCAGGAGCTCCGTCGTGTCGAACGGCACGAACGTCCGGAGCTGCGCCGCCGGGTCGCCCGTGCGCCACACGAGCA
Source organism: Planctomycetota bacterium (assembly GCA_024711205.1). Classification (GTDB taxonomy): domain Bacteria; phylum Planctomycetota; class J058; order J058; family J058; genus JANJTH01. Next base: position 22,613 of record JANJTH010000410.1, read on the forward strand.
GGCCCTCGCGCGGGAGCTCGGCGTCGAACCCGACGCGGCGCCGCTGCTCGAGCACGAGCGCCTGCCGGCCGCGGCGGTCGAGGGGCACGCGGGCGACCTGCCCGGGGTCGCCCTCGACGGCGCGCATGTAGACGCGCGTCGTGCGCGTCGGGTCGAGCGTCACGGGCGTGGTCCAGCCCAGCCGGACCTTGCACACGGCGCACAGGTGCAGCGGCCGGGCCTCGCCCGAGGACGGGGGCGCCGCGCCGCCGACCGGCGACCTGCGCGAGCCCTGCCAGGGCAGGGCCGCGCGCCCGAGCCCGAGCTCGCGCAGCCAGTCGCGGACCGTCGCGAGCTGCTCGCGCGCCAGGTCGCGGGCCGTCTCGCAGGTCCCGCGCGCCGGCGCGTCGACCGCCAGCCCGCGCGCGCGCGCGCCGTGGGCGCCCGTCGCCATGGCGCACCACTGCCCGAGCCCCGTGCCGCGGCCGACGCCGTACTTGTCGAGCAGCCCGAGCACGTGCCCGAGCTCGTGGCAGTGGACGCCGATCGGCGCGAACGCGCCGCCCTGCTCCTCCGCGTGCATGAGGTAGTAGCGCCACGGCCGCCCGCGGTGCACGATCGCGGTCGCGTGCGGCCAGAGGACCGAGCCGCGCCGGCGGGCCTGCGGGCCCGCGACGACGAACGCGAGCGCGTCGAACGCGTCGAGCGCGCGCGGGCCCTCGCGCGCGAGGAGCGCGTCGAGCGCGGCGGCGAAGAGCCCGCGGGCGCGCGGGTCGACGAGCAGCCCGGCCTCGAGCCCGGCGCGCGTCTGCGGGACCGCGACCCAGTCGAACACGCGCCCCTCGACCGCGAGCGCCCCGCCGCTGTTCTCGGCGTACCAGTCGGCCATGCTCCCGAACGCGCGCTGCCCCGTCGGCGTGCGCGCGTAGGTCCCGCGCGAAAGGAGCGCCTCCTCCCAGGCCGCGGGCGCCCAGCGGCCCCCGGGCGCGTCGGGGAAGCCCACGAGCACCACGGCGAGCCGGAGCCGGCCGGTCGTCGGCGGGGCGAGCCGGCGCGCGGGGGGCCACGCGGCGGCCGCCGCGCGCTGGAGCCCCGAGAGCGCGCCCGCGAGTCCGGGCCGCGCGCGGGCCCAGCGCGCGTCGCTGGCCGCGCCTTCGGTCAGGGGCACGAACCCGGCGGTCGCGGGCTCCCGGGGCGCCGCGGGCTGCGCCCAGGCCGGCGCGCCGAGCGCGAGGGGCGACGCGAGCGCGAGGAGGAGGGCCGCGCGGAGCGAGCGGGTCGTCATGGCGGCTACTCCGCCGCGTCCACGAGCCAGCGCGCGTCGTCGCCGCGCACGAACGCGAGCTCGCGCTCGCGCGGCTCGCCCTCGCGCGGGACGAGCCGCAGCCGATACACGACCTTGCCCGGCTCGGGCTCGTTGCGGCTCACGAGCCGGCAGCTCCGGAGCGCGGGCACCTCGGCCTCGAGCCCGGCCTTCCGGTCGCGGTGCAGCGCGACCACGACCGCGCGGTCGCCGGCGCGCCAGGCGGCGAGCAGCCCGGCGAGGGCCTGGTTCGCGCTCGACAGGTCGAGCGACCCGAGGAAGGCCTGGCTGGCGCGGATCCGCCCGGCCACGAGCGCCGCGGCCGCGGCCCGGGCCGGGTCCCCGTCGCGCCGGTGCCGGTGCACGTAGGCGAGCCCCGGCTGCCCGAGGAGCGCGAGCTCCGCGAGCGCCTCGTCGGCCGCCGCGGCGTCCTCGCCCGCGAGCGCGTCGAGGCGCCGCGCGACGCCGTGGGACATCGCCACGTGGCCCAGGACCTCCTCCCAGCGGCGCGCGACCGCGACCTCGTCGGGGAGCCCCGCGGGCGGCGGGCTCCCGAGCACGATCGCCGTGAGCCCGTGCCCGAGGAAGGCCTGGGCGTCGGACGCCTGCGCGCCCACGCCGATCACGGTCGCCGGCAGGTCCTTGCGGAGCCGCGCCACGGACTGCTCGACGTAGGTCGCGTGCGCGAACGCCTTCGTGAACAGCTCCCAGAACAGGACCGGCGCCTCGGGCAGCTCGTGGAGCGCGAGCCAGTCGCGGAACTTCGGCCCGAACGACGCGTCGAGGTCCGTCAGGTAGACGAGCTGGTAGGGCTGCGCGAGCAGCCCGAGCGCGAGCTTCGCGCCGTCGGCGAGCGGGAGCTGCGCGTTGTCGGTCCCGCGGAACATGTTCAGGTTCGTGGCCGGCGACGCCGTCCCGTCGAGGTGCACGACGATCACGGTCCGCTCGGGCGGCGGCACCGCGACGACCGCGGGCGCGGGGAGCGCGACGTAGCCCGAGCCGCGCCGGACGCGCGCCTCGACGCGCCACGTCCCGGGGCCCTCGGGCGTCCACGTGAACGCGGCCTTGCCGTCGCCGTCGGTCTCGCCCGTGCCCAGGAACTTCGCCTCCGGGAGCGCCGCGCCATCCTTCGCGACGAGGAAGAAGTCGATCGGCTCCTTCGAGACGTCGCGCCCGATCCCGAGCGCCAGCTCGCTCTGGAGCCGGGCCAGGAGCTCGATCGCCCGGCCGGGCCGGCCGATCGCGTCGTTCGCGCGCAGCTTGGCCGCCTTGGCCTGCGCCGCCGCGGGGGCCGCGAGGAGCGCGAGGCACAGCGCCGCGCGCAGGAGGCCAGCGGCCGCTCGGGTCCAGCTCGACGTCACGGGTCCTCCTCGCAGGCCCGGGGCGCGGGCCCAGGCGCTCGACCACGGCCCGGCCGCGGGCCGGGCGCTCACCACCGGAAGCCGCAGCGCCCGCACACGCGCGCGCAGGCGTCGATCGCGTTGCCGTCGTCGCCCAGGCAGGCCGGGCACACGTGGTCGGGCATGTAGACCTCGCGCGGCGTCCCGTCGGGGAGGACCACCGTGAAGCGCGAGCGCACGGCGAGCACCCCCTCGTGGTCCCAGCCGCCGCGCGACCCGCCCGGGGCGTGCGCGCCCTCCGCGGCGGCGCGGCGCTCGCCCCCGCAGCCCGCGCCGCAGCCGGCGCCGTCCGCGCCCTCTTCATGCGCCGGCGGCGCGGGGATCGGCGGCGGCTCGGGCGGGCGAGCGCCCGGTCGCAGGACGCCCACGAGCTCCTCGAGCCCGTCGCGCGGGCGGACGCTCGCGACCCACAGCTCGGCGCCCGACTCGGCGAGGAGCGCGCGCAGGCCCTCGAGCGCGCCCGCGCGGTCGAGGCGCGCGAGCTCGCGCGCGACCTCCTCGTTGAGCCGGTAGAAGGCGCTCGGGTCGACGGCGGGGGCAGGCGCGCGGCCGGGGGCCGGCGCGGCGGGCTCGAGGGCGCTGGGTGAGACGGGCGTCACGCGCTCAGTATAGGTGCGCAGACGACCACCCGGGCGACGCCGTCGCGGGCGGGTCGGTCACGGGACCGCGGGGGCGCGCGCCGTCTCCGGGGTCGACGGGCTCACGTCCGGGGAGCCCGCGCTGGCGTGATCTCCGCGCCAGGCTCTCCGCTCCACGCTCTCCGCGCGACCTCCGGGTGCCGGCGCACCCGGAGGTCGCGCCGGGTCCAAGCCGAGCGCGGAGCGGACCCCACGCGAGCGATCCCCGCGTGGGATCCTGCCCCGCATGGACGACCTGCTCGTGCGCGGCGGCCGGCTGATCGACGGGACGGGCGCGCCGGCGCGGCCGGCCGACCTGCTCGTGCGCGCGGGGCGGGTGGAGGCCGTGCTCGACCCGGAGGCCCCGGGGCGCGGCGGGGCCGACGACCACGCCTCGGACCTCGACGTCCGGGTCCTCGACGCGCGCGGCAAGCTCGTGGTGCCCGGGTTCGTCGACGTGCACACGCACTACGACCTGTGCCTGGGCTGGTCCGGGCTCTCGGCGCATTGCCTGCGCCAGGGGATCACGTCGGTCGTGGGCGGCAACTGCGGGCTCGGCGACGCCGACCCGGGGCGCGCGCTCGCGCGGGCGGCCGCGGCGCGGCTCGACGTGCACCTGGGCGTGCTCGCGCCGTTCGGGCCCGTCCGCTCCACGGTGGTCCCGCGCGCGGAGGGCCGCCCGGCGCGCCCCGAGGAGCGCGCGCGAGTGGCCGCGGCCGTCGCGCGCGCGCTCGACGCGGGCGCGCTCGGCGTCTCGTGGGGGCCGTACCACGCGAACGCGCTGGCGGACCCCGACGAGCTCGCGGCCGGGCTCTCCGCGCTGGGGCCGCGCGGCAAGCCGTTCGTCGTCCACCGCCGGAGCGAGAGCAAAGACGGGCTCCGGGCGACCGACGAGGCGCTCGCGCTCGCGCGCGCGGCCGGCGCCGCGCTCCAGGTCAGCCACCTCAAGGCGGCGGGGCGGGCCTACTGGGCGCACCTCGAGCCCGTGCTCGAGCGGCTCGAGCGCGCCCGGCGCGACCAGGACGTGACGGCCGACGCCTACCCCTACGACGCGAGCCTGACCTACCTGAGCGTCGTCCTGCCCGACGCGCTCACGGCCGCGGGCGACGTCCACGCCCGCCTCGCCGGCGAGGCCGGGCGCGCGCAGGCCCGGGCCGCGGTGCAGGCGTGGTTCCGCGACCGGCAGGGCCCCGAGGACCTCGTGCTCCACGAGCCGGCGGACCCGCGCGTCGCGCCCGGGGCGACGCTCGCCGAGGCCACGCGCGCGCTCGGGCTCGCGGACCCGGTCGAGGCCGTCCTGCGCCTGATCGCGGCCGACCCGCGCGGCACCGGCGGCTGGGTCACCTACCGGAACATGATGTCCCCCGCGCAGGTCGAGCAGCTCCTCGACCTGCCCTGGGTCGCGCTCGCGTCCGACGCCGTGCCCGACGACGACGACGACCTGGCGGGCGTCGTGGAGCCCGGAGCCGCACCACCGGGCGCCGGACCCACGCTCGCGCTGCCGGGGGCCGGCGCCGAGCGCGCCCTGGCGGGCGCGAGGGGCGTCGGTCGGAGCACGCACCCGCGCGCCTTCTCGACCTTCGCGCGCGCGCTCGTGCGCGCCCGCGCGCGCGGCGAGGCCGCGCTCGTGGCAGCCGTGCGGCAGGCGACGTCGCTCCCCGCCGCGCGGTTCGGCCTCGACCGCGGCCGGCTCGTCGCGGGCGCGCCCGCCGACCTCGTCGTGCTCGGCGACCTCGAGGACCGCGCCACGCACGCCGTCCCCGACCGCTACCCCGCCGGGATCGAGGCCGTCGTCGTCGGCGGCCGGCTCGTCCTCGCCGCGGGCGAGCACCGCCCGCAGGCCGCCGGAGCGCTCCTCGCGCGGTGAGCCCGCTGTTGCCCTGAGGGCCCGACCTGACGTCCTCGTGACCTGCCCCGGAGGTCCTGCGGACCTGTGACCTGCCCCGGAGGTCCTGCGGACCTCCGGGGCAGGGCGCTCAGAACAGCGTGAGCTGGGGGGCCTGGCCGCCGGGGCCGGGCGCTGCCCGGCCCTGGTCGAAGCCGTCGCGCAGGCGGCGCGGGAGGCGGCGGCGGCAGGCCGCGCACAGCGCGACCAGGTTGCCGGGGCGGTCGGTGCCGCCGCGGGCGGGCGGGACGACGTGGCCGATCCGCGTCGGGCCGGCGGCGTCGCAGTTGCCGCAGCGGGCGGGGTCGCGCCCGGCGCCCGTGAGCACGCCGCGCAGGCGCTGCTGCCGGGCGCGCGTCCCCTCGGGCCGCAGGCACGAGGCCGAGATCGCGGGCGCCTCGGCCGCGTTCTTGAGCGTGAGCGCGCGCCGGCGCTCCTGGCTCGAGCGGGCCGTCGTGCGCTTCTGGGGCCACAGCGCCCGGCTCACGCCCTCGCTCAGCGCGTCGGGCGCGCTCGCCTCGGGGAGGTCGCCGCGCTTGAGCCGATCGGTGATCGCCTCTTGATCCGTCGAGCCCACGATCGCGGCGACGGCGCGCGCGGCCGTGCGCGAGAGCGGGTAGACCTCGCGGCCCGCGAGGACGGCGAGCGCCGGGAGCGCCGCGGTCACCTGCTTGTCGGCGAGCAGGCGGATCATGGCCCGCTCGACCGGGTAGGCCCGCTCGGGCTGGATCGGCGAGCGCGCGAGCAGCTCGACCACCTCGACGTAGGTCCGGATCGCCCGCTCGGGCGCGAGGCGCTCGAGCAGCTCGAGCGAGAAGTACTTCGAGGCGTCGGACGGGCTCCCGATCGCGAGCAGGTGCGCGCGGAGGACCCACACGACGTCCTCGTCGCCCGGCGCGAGCGCGCGCATGCGCCCGCGCAGCACGCCGATCGCCTCCTCGATCACCGCGAACGCGTGCCCCGCCTCCTCGATCAGGCGCCGGAGCGCCGCCGGGGACGACAGGCCGGAATCGGGGGGGTTGGGGCGGGGGCGCCGCGGGGGGGGCCCCCCCCCGCGCGGGGGGGGGGGCCCGGGCGCGGGGCCCCGGGG
>JANJTH010000411.1 GCA_024711205.1 Planctomycetota bacterium
CGCGCCTGATCCTCAACTTCGTCCGGCTCCGGCGCGGGCCGGGGTCGGCCCCGGCCAGGGGGCGCCGCGCCGGCCGGCGCGGCTGATAGGATCCCCGCCCCTCCATGCTCGACGCCCAGACGACGGCCCGCTACGTCTACCACTCGAACCGCCTCGACGGGATCACCGTGAGCGAGGCGGACACGCGCCGGATCCTCGCGGGCGAGGTCCCGCCCGACGGGTCGGTCGCGGGCCCCGACGGGCGCGAGTTCGAGGCGGAGGTCGTGCTCGGCCACGAGCGCGCGCTCAAGGCGACGGTCATGCTCGCGCAGGGGCAGGGGCCGCTCGGCGAGGACCAGGTCAAGGCGCTCCACCGCGCGCTCATGGGCGAGCTCCTGCTCTCGGCGGGCGAGTACCGCGAGTGCTCCCTCCGCTACAAGGGCCTCCTGATCCAGTCGCCGCCCGAGCAGCTCCCCGAGCGCATGGCGCGCTTCGTCCGGCTCGTCGCGAGCGGGCTCGAGCCCGCGGTCGACGCCCACAAGGCGAGCTGGCGCGCGCACCACGAGCTGATCACGATCCACCCGTTCATCGAGGCCAACGGGCGCATGGCGCGCCTGATCCTCAACTTCGTCCGGCTCCGGCGCGGGCTCGACCTTACGATCGTGCCGTTCGAGAGCCGCGACAAGTACAGCAAGGCCATCATCGAGTTCCAGCAGCAGAAGATCGCGCGCGACCGCGACAAGGCCCTCGAGGGGTCCTGAGCGCGCCCGCCGCCGTCCGTGCGCGCCCCCCGAGGGCGAGGAGGCCCCCCGTGAAGCTCGACGCCGCCGCCCGCCACGCGGAGCTGTACCCCGACCGCCACCTCAACGTGTTCGTGCCCTACCGCGCGCACGACCTCGACTACAACGTCACGCGCGCCGTCGTCTCGACGCTGCGCTGGGCGCGCCCCGACCTCGCGCGCGAGTTCGCGGCCGAGCTGTGCGGGGTCGAGGCCGCGGCCGCGGGGCCGCTCGGCTACCAGTTCGACCTGCACGCCTGCGACTACGAGGACTTCGACCCGGCGAAGGTCCGCCACCAGGTCGTGCTCGGCGTGTCGGTCGAGGGCCGGATCGCCGAGGGGCTGCCCTCGCTCGACGCGCTCGACCGCGACGCCGTGTTCGCGGTGCTCCACGCCGCGACTCCGGCCGAGGCGAAGCTGGCCGAGCTGCGGCGCCTGCTCGCCCGCCCGGAGCTGACGCTCGACGAGGCCGACACGCTCGCGCACACGCTCGAGGAGCTCGAGCAGGGCTCGCTCCCCGACGGGTGGGTGTTCTCGCCCGAGGCGTCGGTGTGCGTCCTGATCGAGGCGAAGCTCCAGCGCCTGCTCGACCGCACGCAGCTCGCCCGCTACGCGGAGGTCTACTTCGAGAAGGGGCTCGCGCCCGAGCACCTCGTCCTCCGCACGTGGGCGGACGTCGCGCGGTTCTTCGCGGCGCGCCGCGGCGACCTCGACCCGCTCACGGCGTTCCTGTGCCGGCAGCTCCACGACTACCTCGACGTGCTCGGGCTCGCGGGCTTCGGCGGGTTCAAGCCCTACGACTTCGACCCGGACGCGGCGCACGAGGCGCTGCCCAAGTTCCTCGCGTTCGCGCACGCCGCGCGCGCGGCGGCCGTCGAGGCCGGCGTCCCGCTGGGCGAGGTCCGCCCGTCGCCGACGGGCGCGCGGATCGCCTGGGCCGACGAGGACCTCCCGGGCGAGCTGCGGCTCGACCTGCTCGAGGCCGGCCTGCGGATCGAGCACCGGGCGGGCGACGCGCCCGCCGGGCGCCACGCCGGGCGGCGCGCGGTCGACGCGATCCTCGCCCGCCCCGAGGACGAGAACCCGCTCGCAGGGCTGTCGGACGCGGACGCCGGGGGGCTGCGCCTGCGCGTCGAGCGCCTGACGGCGAGCGCGCCCGGCGGCGAGGCGTTCCCGGACCTCGTGGTGCTCGACGAGGCGCTCGCCCCGGCCGAGTTCGGGCTCGCGCTCGAGGAGCTGCGCCGCCAGCACCCGCCGGCCGAGCGCGCGCGCGACCTGGCCGGGCACACCCGGCAGGGGGCGCTCTCGATCGGCCGGCTCGTCGCGCGCGACGACCTGCTCGGGGCGGCCGAGGCGGCGACGGCCCCGGTCGTGGCCGCGTGCCACGACCTCCTGCGCGTCGCGCGGGCGCTCGCGCCGCGGGCCGCGGCCGGGGCCTGACGGGCCCGGCGGCCCTGGCGGAGGCCCGGACGTGACGGCGCTCGAGCTGCGCTTCGTCCTCGGCCGGCGCGCGGGCGAGGCCGTCGCGCTCGCGCCGGGCGACCGGCTCGAGGTCGGGACCGGCCGCGGCTGCGCCGTGCAGGTCCGCGAGGCGGGCGTGGCCTTCCGGCACGCCGTCGTCCACGTGGCGGCGAGCCGCCCCGACGGGGGCCCCGAGGCCGTCGCGGTCGAGGTCGAGGACCTCGGGCGCGGGGCGACGTTCGTCAACGACGAGGCGGTCGCGCCGCGCGCGCGGCGAGCGCTCGCGCGCGGGGACCGGCTCCGGCTCGGGGACGAGGTCGCGCTCGTGCTCGACGAGCCCCAGCCCGTCGACCCGCGCGCGACCCTCGCCGCGATCGCGGCGCTCCCCCCGTTCCGCGACCTGGCGGACCTGTGGGCGGTCGCCGAGGACGCGGCGCCGGTCGGCGCGCTCGAGGCGTCGGCGCCGGGCGCGCGCGGGCTCGACCCGCTCGAGCGCGAGGAGGCGGCGCTCGCGACCCGCGACCTGCAGGCGCTCGTGGGGCCGGGCTGGCTCCCCTCGGACCCGGCCGACTGGCTCCGGCGGACGGCCGACGGCGACTGGGTCGCGCTGCGGGAGACGCCGCGGGGCCGCCTCGCCGCGCGGCGCTGGGAGGTCCTCGCGCTCCTCCCGCCCGGGGTCGCCCCCGGGGCGGGCGCGGCGCGCCTGACCGACGCCGTGGCCGCGGTCCTCGAGGGCGCGCGCGACCTCGCGCCCCGCGTGCTCGAGCCCCACGAGGGCGGCCTGTGGTCGTGCCGGTTCGAGCAGGGCGCGCGCCGGCTGCTCGGGCGCTTCGCGCGGATCGACGCGGCGAGCGACGGCGTCGTGCTCGCGCTCACGTTCGCGCCCGACCTCGAGGGGCGCCTCGCCGAGGCGCGCGCGAGCGCGGAGGACCTCGTGGCGGAGGCCCTGCAGGCGCAGGCCCGGACCCGGCGCTACCGCCCGCCCGCGCTCGGCCCGGCGCCCGCGGCGAAGCCGCTCCCGCCGGGCGGCCGGTTCGGGCGCCTGCGCCACAAGCCGACGCGCGCGAAGCCGGAGCGGTAGCGCTACCGCAGGCGCTCGCGCAGGGCCCGGGCCTGGGGGTGGTCGGGGCGCGTCGCGAGCACGCGCTCGACGAGGGCGCGCGCCTCGGGCGCGCGGCTCGTCGCCGCGTAGATCGACGCCAGCACGACGCGCGCGTCGGCGCGGGAGGCCGCGTCGTCGTCGAACGGCTCGCCCTCGGGCGGGCGCCCCGCGAGCAGCTCCTCGAGCAGCGTCGCCGCGGCCTCGGGGCGCCCGGCCGCGGCGAGGCTCTGGGCGAAGGTGACGACGAGGGCGCCGTCGGGGGTCCGCCCGGCGGCCCGCTGGAGCTCGAGCTGGCGGCGCCCGATCGCGACCGCCTCGCGCGCGCGCTGCGTCCGGACGAGGAGGACGAGCAGGGCCTGCACGACGTCGTCGCGGAACGGGTCGAGCTCGTAGGCGCGCGCGAGCAGGAGCTCGGCCTCGGCGGCGTCGCCCCGCGCGAGCCGGCGCGTGCCGAGGAGGGCGGGCGCGTCGATCCCGTGCTCGTCGAGCTCGATCGCGCGCAGGAGCGCGCGGTCGGCCTCGTCGTCGCGCCCGGCGGCGCCGGCCGTGAAGCCGAGGACGGCGTGGGCCTCGGCCAGGTCCGCGTCCCGGGCGAGGGCCGCGCGCGCGAGCGCCTCGGCGCGCGCGAGGTCGCCGTCCGCGACGACGAGCGTGCGGGCGAGCGCCGCGAGGGCGTCCGGGCGCTCGCCCGCCCAGCGCTCGAACTCGGCGAGCGCGGCGGCGTGCTCGGCCGCCGGGCGGCGCGCGAGCGTGGCCTCGAGGCGGAGGCGCCGGGCCGGCAGGTCGTCGGGGGCGAGCGCGAGCGCGCGCTCGAGCGCCGCGAACCCCGCGGGCTCGTCGCCCTCGACCAGGGCGGCCTCGGCCCGCAGGAGCTCGGCCTCCGCCGCGAGCGCGGCCCGCTCCGCGGGGGTCGGCCGCGACGCGGCGCGCGCCTCGAGGGCGAGCGCGTGGGCCCGGAGCGGGCCCGGACGCCGCGTCGCGTGGGCGAGCCGGACGAGCGACCGGCGGGCCGCGCGGAGGTCGAGCTCGTGCTGTCGCTCGGGGCGCGCGACCGCCTCGAGCCGGGCGGCGTCGTGGGCATGATCGCAGGCGAGTCGGGGCTCCCCGGGAGCGTCGTCGGCGCGATCCGGATCCACGACCGCGTGACGTTCGTCGCCGTCGCCGCCGAGCACGCCGACGCGATCCTCGAGGCGCTCAACCAGGCCAAGCACCGCGGCCGGGCGCTCTCCGCGCGCCTCGCGGCCGAGGACGGCGGGCTCGCCGCCGAGGACCGGCCCGGGCGCCCGCCGCAGCGCCGCGACCGGGGCCCGGCCCGCCCGC
>JANJTH010000418.1 GCA_024711205.1 Planctomycetota bacterium
GGCCGCGGCCCCGCCGCCGCTCCGCACGGCCGGGCGGCCCGCCGGCGCCGCCGGCGAGGCCGACGGCGCGCTCCCGATCGCCGAGGACGCCGAGCCGGCCCCGGCCGGCGAGGCGCTCGAGGCGTGGCTCCCGCAGGCGCCGAGCTACGGGCGGTGGGTCGAGGCCCGGGCGCGGGAGGAGGCGGCGCGGGTGGACCTCGCCGCCCGGGACCGCGGGCTCGAGGCCCGCGACCAGCAGCTCGACCGGCTGCGGGCCGAGGTCTCTGCGCTCGCCGGGCCGCGCGTCGAGGAGGCCCGGCTCGAGGCCGCGCTCGAGGCCGCCCGCGCCGCCGAGCAGGACCGGCGCCAGGCCGCCTCGCCGTCCGTCGTCGCCGCGGCCTCCCTCCCCCGGCCGGACCTCGCCGTCGTCGAGCCGGCGCGGGTCATCGCCGCCGCGTCGCCGTGGCGCCTGCTGCCGTGGGCGCTCGCCCTGGCGCTCGTCGCGCCGCTCGGCGGGGCCTGGCTGCAGCGCATGCTCGACCCGACCGTCCGGGCTGCGCAGGACCTCGACGCCATGGGGCTCCGGGTGCTGGGCGAGGTCCCGCCGCTGCGCGCGCGGGGTCGGCGCGCGTGATCGCGACCTGCGACGCCTGCGCGGCGTCGGTCGCGGTCGCGCCCGGCGCCCTGTTCGACCTGGCGCCGGCCTGCGCCGCGTGCGGCGGGGCCATGGTGCTCGACCCGGGCGACGAGGACGCCCCGGCGGCGCCGCCGCTCGAGCCCGCCACGCAGGCCGACCGGGACCCCCTCCCCCCCGCCGCGACGCGCGCGTTCCACGACCTCCCGACCAAGGCCGACACCGAGGACGACCCCTACGCCCTCGCCGCGCTCGCGCTCGACCAGTCGGTCGTCCCGCGCTCCGGGGGCTGGACGCGCGCCTTCGACGCGGACGCGGCCTCCCGGCGCACGACCGAGCAGGTGCCCACCTGGAGCGAGGCGGAGCTCGACCGGGAGTTCGGGGCGACCCCCGGCGGGGCCGGCGGCGTCGCCGCGGCCGGCGGCGCCGTCGAGGCGGACGACGCCCCCTCCGGCTCCGTGATCCTCCTCCCCGGGGGCGTCCCGGCCGTCGCGGCGCCGCCCCTGCCCTCGTTCGAGGACACGCAGCAGGTCCGGGCCGCGGCGCTCGCCGCGACGGCGCCGGCCGCCGACGCCGGGCCTGCGGCCGAGGTCGCGCGCCCCGCGGGCGACGGGGACGTGGTCGTGGTCGTCCCTGCGGGCGGCACGTCCGGCCGCGGGTCGCGGACGTTCGAGCGCGGCGACCTCCTCCCGAGGCCCGCCGCCCCGGCCGACCTGGTCCCCGAGCGCGGGACGACGGCGCGCGTCGCGCGGCTGGCGACGGGGACGCACGCCCCCGGCGACCGCCTGTTCGGCGACGACCTCGACTGGCTCGCGCTGATCGACGACCAGCTCCCCGAGGACGGCGAGGCCGCGAGCGGCGGGTCGCCGCGCGTGGTGATCCGCGTCCCCGACGCGGCCGCCGCGCTCGAGGGGGCCGACTCCCAGACGGTGCGCCGGCTCCAGCGCGCGGTCGAGGACCTCGAGGCCGGGCGCGGCGCGAACCTGGGCGCCCTCCTCGGTGGCGCCGGCGGCGACGCGCGCAAGGCGCGCCGCCTGGGCGAGGGGGCGCCGGGCGGCGAGGACGTGGAGGCCCGCGCCGGCGAGGCGACGCGCGCCATGCCCGCGCCCCTCGACCGGCCCCCGGGCGGCGCGCGGCCGCAGGACCCCGGGCAGGCGACGCAGACCCTCGCGCCGGGCGAGGCGGAGGCCGCGGCCCGCGGGGCCGCCGGGCGCCCCGAGGACGACACGCGCTCGTGGGCGGAGGCCGAGGGGGCGGCGGCCGCGCGGGGCGCGGGCACCGACCGCCTCCCGGCCCAGCAGGGGCAGGGCTCGAGCCGCATGCCGGTCGCGCAGCGCCCGCGCAAGGTGGAGCGGTTCCACCAGGGCGACCTCGACCCCGGGCTCGTGTGCGCGCGCGACGTCGGGTCGCCCGAGGCCGACGTGTTCCGGCACGTCTACCACCGGCTGTTCGCGGAGCGCGACGGGGCGACGCCGCGGGCCGTGCTCGTGACGAGCCCGGGGCGCGGCGAGGGGCGGACCACCGTGGCCGCGAACCTCGCGATCGTGGGCGCGCGGCTGCCCGGGCGCGGGGCCGTGCTCGTGGACGCGGACCCGCGCGGGCGCGGCGTCCTGCGGGCGTTCGGGCTCAACGCGCGCGAGGGGCTGCTCGAGGCGCTCGCCGGCCACGGCGACCCGGCGCGCGCGGTCATGCAGTTCAACCTGGGCACGCTCGACGTCGTGCCGCTCGGGATCCCGGGGTCGGACGCGCCCGAGCTGCTCACGTCCGAGGCCATGGGGCGGTTCATGGCGCGCCTGCGCGAGCTCTACCCGCTGGCCTCGATCGTCGTCGACGGGTCGGCGGTCCTCGGGGCGGCGGACCCGGTCGTGCTCGCGCGCCACGTCGACGGCGTGCTCGTCGTGGCCCGCGCCGGGCGCACGCGGCGCGAGGACCTCCGGCGCGCGGTCGACGCGCTCGGGCCGCGGCGCGTCCTGGGCGTCGTCCTCAACGAGGCCGCGGCGTGACCCGGCCCCGGGCCGGGCGCGGGGTGACCGCGGCCCTCGCGCTCTCGCTCGGCTGCGCGCTCCTCGCCGGCTGCCAGGGGCCGCCCGCGCCGCCCGTGAGCGCGACCCCGCCCGAGCTCGAGCTGCGGCTCGGCCCCGGCGACCGCGTGCGCGTGAGCGTGTGGGGCGAGGAGCGGCTCGAGCACGAGCTCGAGGTCGGGCCGGCCGGCGCGGTCTCGTTCCCCCTGATCGGCGACGTCGCGCTGGCCGGGCTCACGCTCGACGAGGCGCGGGTCGAGCTCGCGCAGCGGCTGCGCGCGAGCGTGCTCGTCGACCCGGTCGTGTCGGTCGCCGTGCTCGAGATCCGCAGCCACCTCGTGCACGTGACCGGCGAGGTCCGCAAGCCGGGCCCCGTCGCCTACGTGCGCGGGGCGACGGCGCTCGGCGCGATCCAGGCCGCCGGCGGCTGGCGCCCGGGCCGCGCCGACCTGGGCGACGTGGTCGTCGTCCGCGACCGCATGCGCGAGGCGGAGGTCTGGACGGTGGACGTCGAGGGCGTCCTGCGCGGCGAGGCCCGCGACGTGTGGCTCCTGCCGGGGGACGTCGTGCACGTGCCCACCCGCCTCCTGACCCGGTGGGAGCGGTTCTGGCGCCAGGCGCTGCCGTGGGCCGAGCCGCTGCCGGAGTGAGCTCACCCAGTCGGCTCGCCCTCCCGGGTACGGCTCTTCCCGTTCCCGCGGTCGTGCGACCCCCTCGCCCTTCTTCCCTTGCCCTTGCCCTTGCCCTTGCCCTTGCCCTCCCTCTTCCTTCCTCCCCTCTTCCTTCTTCTTCTTCTTCTTCTTCTCCTCCTCCTCCTCCTCCTCCTCCTCCTTCTTATTCTTCTTCCCCCTCCCCCCCTGCCCACCCGTGACCCCCTCCGGCCCTTCCCCGGCCGAGCGCGCGCTCGTCGAGGCGGCCCTCGCGCGCGGTCTCGTCACCACCGCGCAGGTCCAGGCCGCCGTCCTCCGCCAGCGCGCGCTCACCGCCCAGGGCGCCACCGCCTCGCTCCCCGCCCTGCTCGGGCTCACCGGCCCTCTCCCTCCCCCTTCACCTTCCCCGTCCCCTCCCCCCTCCCCTCCCCCCACCGGCGCCCCCGAGGTCCCCGGCCTCCAGGTCGAGCGCGAGCTCGCGCGCGGGGGCATGGGCGCCGTCTACGTCGCGTACGAGCCGGCGCTCGACCGGCGCGTCGCGCTCAAGGTGCTCCTCGACCCCGACGCCGACCCGCGGGCCGCCGCGCGCTTCGAGGTCGAGGCGCAGGCCGCGGCGCGGCTCGAGCACCCGGGGATCGTGCGGGTCCACGCGGCCGGGGTCGACCCGCGCGGCCGGCGCTGGCTCACCATGGACCTCGTGGACGGCGCGTCGCTCGAGGCGCGCGTGCGCGGGGCGGGCCCGCTCGACCCGCGCGCCGCGGCCGAGGTCGCCGCGGCCGTGGGCGACGCGCTCGCCTTCGCGCACGCGCGCGGCGTCGTGCACCGCGACGTGAAGCCCGCGAACGTGCTCCTGACCCGGGACGGCCGCGCGCTCCTGACCGACTTCGGGATCGCGCGGGACGACGCCCGCGACGGCGCGCGGCTCACGCGCACGGGCGAAATGACCGGGACGCCGGCCTACATGGCGCCCGAGCAGGTGGACGACGCGAAGCGGGCCGGGCCGCAGGCCGACGTCTACGGGCTCGCGGCCACGCTCTTCCACGCGCTGACCGCCCGCGCGCCCTTCGAGGGCGGATCGGCGCTCGGGATCGTGCGGCGCGTGCTCGAGGAGGACCCGACCTCGCCCCGCGCCTTGCGACCCGACCTCGACCCCGCGCTCGAGGCGGTCGTGCTGGCCGGGCTGGCCAAGGACCCCGACCGGCGACCGCGCGGCGCGGACGGCCTCGCGGCCGACCTGCGCCGCTGGCTCGCGGGCGAGGCCGTGACCGCCCGCCCGCCCGGGCGGCTCGCGCGCCTCCGGCGGCGGCTGCGCGGGC
>JANJTH010000446.1 GCA_024711205.1 Planctomycetota bacterium
GCCCCGGCGGGCCCGCGGGGGGCCGGCCCCCCCCGCGCGCGGCGCCCCCGGCGGGGGGGGGCGGGGGGCCGGGGGGGGTGGGGACGGGGGGGGGGTGGAGACGGGGGCTACTGGAACCGGGCGCCGGCCTGGATCCAGGCCAGGATGTCGTTGTAGGGCTGGCTGCCGACGTTGAACCGGGCGCCGCCGCCGTGGCCCTGGCCGGTCGCGCGGGTGAGGAGGCGCGAGCTCGCGGGCGTCCCCATGTTGACCTCCTGCAGCACCTCGGTGTAGTCCGCCTGGTTGTTGCTCAGGTTGTTCGAGAGCAGGAACTGGCGGCCGCCCGCGTGGCAGGACTGGCAGTCGAACATGTAGGGCCGGACGTGGGTCGCGTAGGTCGGCCCGGTGGGCGTGGGCGTCGGCGTGGGGGTCGGCGTGGGGGTCGGCGTCGGCGTCGGCGTCGGGGTGGGCGTCGGCGTCGGCGCCGGCGTCGTGCCCTGCGTCGTCGGGATCACGACCCCGCCGGAGCGCGCGATCCGGCGCAGGACCTGGGCGCCGCGCGCGCCACGGACGCCCACGAGCAGCTCGGCCGGGGTCGGCGCGTGGAGCGCGTGGATCGCGCGCGGCGTCCCGGGCGCGCCGGTCTCGTCGGACCACGAGCCGTCCGCCTCGCGGAAGCGGAGCGCGCCCGCCGACGTCCCGACGTAGACCGTCGCGTCCTGGAGCGCCAGCGCGAGGGGCGCCTCCTGATCGAAGGTCGTGAGCGTGTCGAACGCCTGCCCGTCGAAGTGGAGCACGCGGCCGGCGAGCGCCTGGTCGCTCACGGGGTCGAAGCTGCCGATCGCGACGACGAGCGAGTCGCCCACCGCGAGGAGGGCGGTCACCTCGTCGCGGAGGAACCCGCCGCCGCCGCCGAGCGGGATCTCCTTCCACTGCGCGCCCGCGCCGTGGAGGAGCTTCGCCTCGCCGCCGGACCGCTCCGAGCTCCCCGCGCCGACCCACAGCTCGCCGCGGAAGGCGACGGCGGCGGTCGGGACGCACGAGCCGAGGACCGCGATGTCCGCGACGAACTGGCCGTTCGAGCCGCTCACGATCGCGCTCACCGTCGCGGGCCGGCCCGCGCGCTCGCCCGAGAAGCAGTAGAGGTCGCTGCCGAGCGCGGCGATCACCGACTGCGCGTGCGGGACGTCGAGCGCGAGCGACCAGCGGCCCTGGTCGTCCCGGGCGTAGACGTCGCCCGCGCCGGCGCGCTGCGCGTTGCGCGTCGCCGCGAACAGCTGCGTGCCGACCTGCGCGACGCTGCCCACGTCGAACACGAGCGACGCCTCCGACCGGAGGAGGCCCTGGTCGAGCGAGTCGATCCGGCCGAGCGGCGCGTGCGCGATCACGGTCGCCGTCGACGTGGGCGCCGTCGCGAGGGAGGTCACGTAGCCGCCCGCGACCGTGTTCGCCTCGTGGAACACGTGCCAGTCGTAGCCGGCCGGGTCGCGCTGCGCGGTCGGCAGCCCGCTCGAGACGGGGCCGATCCCGCTCACGACCGGCGCGGCCGTGCTCGCGAAGCCGCCGCCCCCGCCGCTCCCGCCGCACCCCTGGAACAGCGCGCCCGAGAGCGCGACACCCGCCCCGAGCGCCGCGACACCCATGCTGCGAATCTTCATGACACCCCTCCGTCGTCCGGTCCCCACCGGAACGCAACGACGAGGAGCAACGGCGTTGCCAATCGCGCAAGGCCAATGTTGACAACGATCAAGCCCGCTGGCGCGGCCGGTATCGCGTCCCCTGGCACGGCCCTGAAACCCGGTGCGCGCACGAAGTGCACGGCCCGCGCGGACCCTTGCGGCGGCCTCGTGTCCAGGCGGCGCCACCACGGCCTTGGCGCGGGGCGGCGAGCGCCGCTACAACGAGGACAGGCCCCGGTGTCGGTTCAGCCGGGGGCGTCGAGGAAGGAGACCGGGGGGAGCAGTCCGGGCGCCGTGCCGGGGCCACATGGCCCCGAGACAGGACACGGCCGCGCGCGATGGTTCAGAACCGGGCTGCTCCCCCCAGGGTCGAGCGGGTCGGCGACGCGCAGGTCGCCTGCCTCCGCACGTCCCGAAGCATGACCGCCCCAGGTCACGCCGGGGTCACCGGCCCATGAATTCCGCGTCATTTCGGGGGGCGGCGCGGTCGCGCTCGAGGTCGGCCGCGCGCGCCGCGCGGACGTCGGGGTCGAGGGCGAGCGCGGCGAGATCGGCCTGCGCCGCGGCCACGACGGCGTCGTAGGCGCCGGCGTCGATCAGGCCGCGCTCGAGGCACGCACGCGCGGCGCCGACCCAGGTCGTGAACACGACGGCCCCGGCCGCGTCGAGCGCGGCCCGGCGTGCGGGCGCGAGCGACCGCACGTCGTGGAGGGCCGCGAGGGGCACGACCTCGGGGCCGAGGCGCGCGAGCGCGAGCGCGACCTCCGGGTCGCCCTGCCCCGTGTCGCCGAAGAAGACGAGGCGGCGCTCGGGCCACAGCGCGCGCAGCGCCGCGGCGCCCTCGAGCTTGCCCGCCGCCATGGCCTCGTGGCTGCGGAGCGCGAGGAGCGGGCCCGTCACGACCGCGCCCCGGAGCTCCATGGCCTCGAGCCGGGCGCGCGTCGTGCCCGCGAGCAGGCCCGGGCGCGCCGTGAGCAGGACGACGTCGCCGCGCGGGTCGTCCCCGCGCGGGCCCGCGTCGAGCGCGCGCAGGAGCGCCGCCGCGCCGGGGTACTCGGTCCCGCCCGGCCAGCGCGCGTCGTGGAGCGAGCAGACCAGCGTGTCGTCGACGTCCGAGACGACCTTGAGCCCCGGCTCGCGCGGCTGCCGGGCGAAGTGCGCGAGCACGCGCCGGCGGAGCGCCTCGTCGTCGATGTCCCCCCACAGGAGCCCGCGCAGGTCCCGCCCGTCGCCGGTCGCGTCGATCGCGCGCTTGAGCGCCGAGAGCTGCGGGCCGCGCGTGCCGAGGAGCACGGCCGCGAGCGCGCCCTCGTCGTCGCGCCCCGTCGGCCCCTGGCGCAGCGCCCGCACGACGCGCGCGCGCGCCTCGACGCCGAGCACGGGCAGCCGCTCCTGCGTGAGGACGACCCGGAGCGCGGTCGCGTGCTGCGGACCGCCCCGACGGTCGCGGAGCCGGGCGAGCAGGCGGTCGAGGTCGACGCGCACGACGACGCCGTCGAGGTCGCGCGCGCCGCGCAGGAGGTCGAGGATCCGCGCGTCGCCGGCCTCCGAGGGCGCGTCGAGGAGCGCGTGGATGTGCGCCGTCAGCCGCGGCGCCTCCTCGGGCGAGGTCGGCGCGGGGAGCACGATCCGCGGGCTGCACCCGATCACGAGCCCGACGAGCGCGCCCGCCGCCGCCGCCGAGGTCGCCCGCGCCGCCCGACGACCCGCGGCCCGCGGCACCGCGCTGCC
>JANJTH010000451.1 GCA_024711205.1 Planctomycetota bacterium
GCCCCCGGCGTGGGCCGCGCCGCGGGCCGAGCCCGCGCGCGCTCGCGGCGGGGATCGTGCGCGGCGTGCTCGAGGGGCGCGGGGCCGCGCGCACCCACCTCGCGCGCGCGGCCGAGCGCGACGGCGTGACCCAGCGCGACCTGGGGCTCCTGACCGAGCTCGTCTACGGCGTCGTCCGCCGCGTGGGCACGCTCGACGCGCTCCTCATGGCGGTCGCGACGGGCGGCCTCGACCGCGCGGACGACGACGTGCTCGCGCACCTGCGCGTGGCCGCCTACCAGCTCGTGTTCCTCGAGCACGTCCCGCCCGCCGTCGCCGTGAGCGAGGCCGTCGAGGCGGCCGGCCGCCCGCAGGTGCGCGGCTACGTGAACGGCGTCCTGCGCGCGCTCGGGCGCCTCGTCGTCCGGCGCGTCGCGAGCGACGACCCGCCCGCGGGTGTGCCCGCGACCCGCCGCGTGCCGGGCCGCACCGGCGGCTGGGTCGTGCTCGCGCGCGACGTGCTCCCCGACGCGGCGGGCGACCCGGCCGGCTGGCTCGCCGCGGCGACGTCGCTCCCGCGCCGGCTCGCGCAGGACTGGCTCGCGCGCCACGGCGCGGCCGCCGCGCTCGAGCTCGCGCGCGCCGCCGCCGAGCCGCCCCCGCTCGCGCTCCGCGTGAACCCGCTCCGGACGACGCGCGAGGCGCTGCTCGCGCGGCTCGCGGCCGAGGGCACGGACGCGCTCCCGGGCGACGGCCCGCAGGCCGTGCGCCTGCCCGGGCGCGCGAGCGAGGCGGGCCTCGAGCCCGTGCTGGCCGGGCTCGCGACCGTGCAGGACGAGACGGCCCAGGCCGTGGCCCCGCTGCTCGAGCCCCGCCCGGGCGAGCGGCTCGTCGACCTGTGCGCGGCGCCGGGCGGCAAGGCGACGCACCTGGCCGAGCTCCTGGGCGACCGGGGGCGCGTCGACGCGCTCGACGTCGCGCCCGACCGCGTGCGCCGGGTGGTCGGCGCCGCGCGCCGGCTCGGCCTCGGCGCCGTCGTGGCCCAGCTCGTCGACCCCGGCGACCCGCGCCCCGGCGCCGAGGCGCACGAGGACGAGGGCGAGGACGAGGACGAGGACGAGGACGAGGGCGAGGACGAGGGCGAGGGCGAGGACGAGGGCGAGGGCGAGGGCGAGGACGAGGGCGAGGGCGAGGGCGAGGGCGAGGGCGAGGACGAGGGCGAGGGCGAGGGCGAGGACGAGGGCCCGGCGCGCGCGGGGCGCCACGACGTGCTCGCGCTCGCGGACGCCCCGATCGACGGCGTGCTCGCCGACGTCCCGTGCTCGAACACGGGCGTGCTCCGCCGGCGCGTCGAGGTCCGCTGGCGGCTCGACGCGCTCGACTGGCCGGCCCTGCTCGCGCTCCAGGCCCGGCTCCTCGCGCGCGCCGTCGACCTCGTGCGTCCGGGCGGGCGCGTCGTCTACTCGACCTGCTCGATCGACCCGCGCGAGAACGAGGAGCAGGTCCGCGCGCTCCTCGCCGCGCGGCCCGACGTCACGCTCGAGCTCGAGCGGACGACGCTCCCCGCGCGCGGCGGCGGCGACGGCGGCTACGCCGCGCGGCTCCGCAAGGCGGCGGCGCCGGGCTGAGGAAGAGGGGAAAGAGGGAAGAGGAAGAAGGAGGGCAAGGGAAACCGGTGGGACGAGGCGCTCCCCCGGGGTGCCCTCAGCGCGGCTACTTCTTCGCGCCCTTCTTCTTCGCGCTCTTCTTCTTCGCGCTCGACCCGGCCTCGCCCGCGCGCGCGCGCGCGAGCTCGAACAGGAGCCGCACGCCCCAGCCCGTCGCGCCCTTGCCCAGGTAGCCCTTGCCCGGGTCGCTGCTCGCCCAGGCCGTCCCCGCGATGTCCAGGTGCGCCCAGGGGACGCCCTGGGGCACGAAGTTGCGCAGGAACCACCCGCCCGCGATCGTGCCCGCCTCGCGCCCGCGGCCGAGGTTCTTCACGTCGGCGACCTCGCCCTTGACGTGCTCGCCGTAGCCCTCGTCGAGCGGGAGCGGCCACACGAGCTCGCCCGTGGCCTCGCCCGCGCGCTCGACCGCCGCGCGCAGGGGGTCGTCGGTCGCCATGACCGCGGCCCGCCCGTCGCCGAGCGCGACGATCACGGCGCCCGTGAGCGTCGCCAGGTCGACGATCGCGGCGGGCTCGAAGCGCGCCGCGTAGCCGAGCGCGTCGGCCAGGATCAGCCGCCCCTCGGCGTCCGTGTTGAGCACCTCGATCGTCCGCCCGCCGTAGGCGGTCAGCACGTCGCCCGGCTTGACGGCGCGGCCGCCCGGCATGTTCTCGGTCGACGGCACGAGGCCCACGACGCGCAGCGGGAGCCGCGCGCGCGCGATCGCGGCCATGGCCCCGATCACGGCGCAGCCGCCGCACTTGTCGAACTTCATCTCCCACATCTTGTCGGCCGGCTTGATCGAGATCCCGCCCGAGTCGAACGTGAGCCCCTTGCCCACGAGGACGAGCGCGGGGCCGCGCGCGTGGCCCGGGGGCGCCCACTCCATCTCGATCAGGCGCGGCGGCTCGGCGCTCCCGCGCGCGACGCCGAGGAGCCCGCCCATGCCGAGCCGGCGGAGCGCCTGCTCGTCGTGGACCTTGACCTTGAAGCCCGACGCGCGCCCGAGCGCCTGCGCGGCCGCCGCGAGCGCGCGCGGCGTCATGCGGTTGCCCGGCTCGTTGCCGAGGTCCCGCGCGTGGTTCGTCGCCTCCGCGACGAGCGCCGCGGTCGCGACCGCCTCCTGGGCCCCGCGCTCCGCGAACACGGTCACGGCCAGCGGGGGCCGGGCCTTCTTGGGCGCCCGCGCGGCGGGCGACCCGTCGGCCTGGGCCTCGCCCTTGGCGCGCGGGTCCTCCGTCTTGAGCCGGTCGAACGCGTAGTCGGCGAGGGCCGCGCCCTCGGCCGCCGCCGCGGCGACGCCCGCGGGCGCGAGGTCGCCCTGCGCCGGCGGCGGCACGAGGCCGAGCGCCCTCGCCTCGAGCCGGCGCGCCTCGCTCGCGGCCGTCCCGGCGGCGCGCCGCACGCGCTCGAGGCTCTGCCCCTTGCGCGGCCCGCATCCGACGAGGAGCACGCGCTTGGCCCGGCCCAGGTCGCCGTAGAGGAGCGCGGTCTGGCGGAGCTTCCCCTTGAAGTCGCCGAGCTCGACCGCGCGCGCCGCCGCGCCGCCCGTCGCCCGGTCGATCGACGCGTCGAGCGCGTCGCCCTCGAACAGGAGCACCGCGAGGACGTCGAGCGCCTCGTGGGTCGGCTTGCCCGACTTGACCTGGATCGACGTCATGGTCCCCCCCTCCGCGCCGCGCGCGGGCGGAGAGGTTACCCGGAGGCCCCGACCTCCCGCCGCCTTCGCGGGGAGGTCAGGCCGCCGGGGCGGGCCGCCGGCGGAGCGCCCGGTCGACCAGGCGGTCGAGCGCCGGGATCATGCGCTTCATGCGGTCCGTCGAGACGAGCACGGCCGCGCCGCACTCCTCGATCCGCCGCTCGTGGTCGTCGAGCAGGTCGAGGAGCAGCGCGACGTGGTCGACGCCGAGCTCCTCCTGCTCGCGCTGGTGGTACTTCACCGAGCCGTAGAGCAGCCCGAGCCACATGAGCTGCCGCATGCGGATCTCGGCCTTGCGCCGGAGCGACGCCCCCTCGAGCAGCTCGGGCAGGTAGACGACCCCGAACCCGACGTGGCGCGACTCGTCGCGCATGATCGCCTCGATCGGCGTGCCGACCGCGTTCCAGCCCCGGTCGCTGATCCCGAGCTCGCGCAGCCCCTTGAGCGTCGCCTTGAAGGCCGAGAGCGCGAGGCCCTCGACCATGAGGTTCATGCCGATCAGCTTCTCCTCGCGGTGGCGGGTCGCGGCGATGTCCGTGAGCAGCGCGCTGAGGAACGGGTTGATCGGGTGCACGCGGTCGATGAACGTCAGCACGCCCTCGAACACCTCGACGTGGCGCGCCTCGTCCATGACCTGCGTCGCGAGGAACTTCGTCGCCTCGTTCGAGGGCATCATCGTCGTGAGCTGGGCCGAGATCACCTTGGCGCCCTGCTCGCCGTAGTAGACGGAGCTGAAGCAGTGGGCCGCGGCGAGCCGCTGGGCGTCGCTGATCCCGAGCCAGTCGTTCACGTCGACGTCGCCGCGGTCGGGGAAGAACGACTCGCGGCGGTCGTCGAGGTTCCACTGGTCCCGCTTCGCCATGCGGTACAGGCGGTCGATCTTGCGGTTCGAGACCTCGATCTCGAGCTGGAACCGCTCGGCGCCGAGCGCGTCGAGGACGCCGTTGAGGGCGCCCGTGAGCGACCGTCCGACCGAGAACGTGGGGAGCGGGAGGACCATGGCTCGAACGTACCACGGCCCCGTCGGGCCCGCCAGGCGAGCCCGCGCGCGGCGTGATCGAGGTCACGCGGCCCGCGGGGCGCGGCCGCCGCCGCCGCGGATGCGGCAGTGCGCTGCGTGGTCGTCACCGGGGCCGGACCGCATTTCATGGCCGGCGGCGACATCCGCTACTTTTCGGAGCTGCTCGGGCTGCCTGCCGCGGAGCGCGACGCGAAGCTCGGGGCGCTGGTGAGCGACGTCGGACGCGCCGTCACGAGCCTGCGGACGATGGCCAAGCCGGTGATCGGCGCGGTGCGCGGTGCCGCAGCCGGATTCGGCTTTTCGCTGATGTGCGCCTGCGATGTCGTGATCGCCAGCGATACCGTGAACTGCAAGCTGGCCTATGGCCAGCTCGGTGCCTCGCCCGACGGCGGCGGCAGCTACACCCTGCCGCGGCTGCTGGGCGTGCGTCGGGCGATGGAGCTGGCCCTGCTGGACGAGCGTATCGACGCGCCGCGCGCGCTGGAACTGGGACTCGTGAGCCGGGTCGTGGCCGACGCGGAACTCGATGCCGCGGCCCTCGCGCTGGCCGCACGTCTCGCCGCGCAGCCGACGGCGGCGCTGGGACGGACCAAGCAACTGTTCTACGGCTCGTTCGAGAAGGACCTCGCCGGCCAGATCGACGCCGAACTGCAGGCCTTCCTCGTCGCAGCCGGCTCGCACGATTTCTCCGAGGCGGTGACCGCCTTTCTCGGCCGACGCAAGCCGGAATTTCGTGG
>JANJTH010000516.1 GCA_024711205.1 Planctomycetota bacterium
CTGGGTATGCGGGTTGGAGACTGGTGGGGGGCGCGCGCGCGGGGGGGTGAGCCGCCGGCGGGGCGCTCCCCCGCGCGGCCATCCTGCGGCGGGGGGCAGCGCCGCCCTCGCAGACCGACCCCTGGCCCCATCCCCATCTGAATTCGTGGGGGGGGCCCTGCGGGCCCCCCCCACGAATTCAGAGCACGGCGCCGATCCGGACCCGCGTCGAGGGGCCGAGGACGCCCAGGAGGTCCTCGCGCAGCGCGTCCGAGCCGCGCACGCGGAAGTGGCTCCCCACGCGGAACGGCCCGGCGACGGCCTGGTCGGCCTGCCGGCGGAACGTGTAGTAGACGGGGTCGCTGCCGCGGTGCTGGAGCAGCACGTCGCGGAAGCGCTTGAGCATGTCCTGCGTCGTCTCCTCGAGCACGAGCTCGGCCGAGACCGACACGCGGAGCTGCCCCTCGGCCGCGTCGGCCGGGAGCACCTTGTCGACGACGACCGACGGCGGCTCGCGGTCGAGGTTGACCTTGCCGCACAGGAACACGACCGCGTCCTGGGCCAGATGCTGGCGGACCTGCGCGAACAGGCTCCCGAACACGACCGCGTCGCAGGTCCCCGAGAAGTCCTCGAGCGTGAGGAAGGCCATGGTGTTGCCCTTCTTGTCGAGGATCGTCCGCATGGCCGTGATCATGCCGCCGACCGTGACCTCGGCCTTCTCGCCCTGCTGCGGCAGCTCGGCGAGCTTCACCGAGGCGAACCGCTCGAGCCGCTCGCGGTGCGGGTCGAGCGGGTGCCGCGTCAGGTAGTAGCCGAGCGCCGAGCGCTCGTGCGCGAGGAGCTCGGCGTCGCGCCACTCGGGGAGCTGGGGGAGCAGCTTCGCGTCGGCCTTGCCCAGGTCGGCCGCGCCGCCCGCGTCGCCGCCGAACAGGCTCACCTGCTGCGAGGCGCGGTCCTTCTGGGCGGCGATCCCCATCTTGAGCGCGTCGTCGACGACGGCGAGGAGCTGGCTGCGCTTCGCCCCCGTCCGGTCGAAGGCGCCGGCCTTGATCAGCGGCTCGAGCAGCCCGCGCCCGAGCGCCTTGTGGTCGACCTCCTCGCAGAAGTGGAACAGCGAGCGGAACCCCTCGCCGCCCTTGGCCTGGAGCCGGGTCCGCGCGGCGACGACCTCCTGCGCGGCGCCCTCGCCCACGCCCTTGATCGCGCCCAGCCCGTAGACGATCGCGCCCTCGCGCACGTCGAACCGCAGGTCGCTCGCGTTCACGCAGGGCGGGCGGATCGGGATCCCCATCCGCTCGCACTCGGCCTTGTACTCGAGCACCTTGTCCGTGTCGCTCGTCCACGAGGTCAGCGTCGCGGCCATGAACTCGGCCGGGTGGTGCGCCTTGAGCCAGGCCGTCCGGTAGGTCACGAGCCCGTAGGCGGCGCTGTGCGACTTGTTGAACCCGTACTCGGCGAAGAACGCGATCTGGTTCCAGACCTCCTCGGCGATCGCCTCGTCGACGCCCTTGCCCATGAAGCCGGTCACGAAGGCCGGCTTGTACTTCTGCATGAGCGCGACGTCCTTCTTGCCCATGGCCTTGCGCAGGCTGTCGGCGTCGACCATGGAGAGGCCCGCGATCTGGTTGGCGATCCGCATGACCTGCTCCTGGTAGAGGATGCAGCCGTAGGTCTCGCCCAGGATCGGCTCGAGGAGCGGGGTCAGGAACTTGAGCGGCTCGCGCCCGTGCTTCGTCTCGATGAACGTCTGGTCCATCTTCGAGCCGAGCGGGCCCGGCCGGTAGAGCGCGATCAGCGCGATGATGTCCTCGAACCGGTCGGGCTTCGCCTCCTTGAGCAGCTTGCGGAACCCGCTCGATTCGAGCTGGAACACGCCGCGCGTCTCGCCGCGCGAGAGCATCTCGAAGGTCTGGCGGTCGTCGAGCGGGATCGCGTCCATGTCGAGCTCGACCCCGCGCTTGCGGACGAGCCGCACGGCGTCGTCGATCAGCGTGAGCGTGCGCAGCCCGAGGAAGTCCATCTTGAGGAGCCCGCACTCCTCGACCTCGGTCATCGTGAACTGCGTCGTCTTGTCGCCCTTGACCTGCGTGAGCGGGATCCGCTCGAGCAGGTCGCGGTCCGAGATCACGACGCCGGCCGCGTGCTTGCCCGCGTGGCGGTTGATCCCCTCGAGCGCGAACGCGAGCTCGAACAGGCGCTCGTAGCGCGGGTCGTGGCGGAGCGCCGCGAGGTCGGGCGACTCGTCGAAGGCCTGCTGGAGCGACTTGAGCTTCGGGCCCTCGGGGATCAGCTTGCTCACCCGGTCGACGTCGCCGAACGGGAGCCCGAGCACGCGGCCCACGTCCTTGACCACGGCCTTCGGCTTGAGCGTCCCGAACGTGATGATCTGGCAGACGTTCTCCTCGCCGTACTTCTGGCGCACGTAGTCGATCACGCGCGGGCGGTTCGCCTCGCAGAAGTCGACGTCGATGTCGGGCATGGTCACGCGCGACGGGTTCAGGAACCGCTCGAACAGGAGGTCGTAGCGGAGCGGGTCGATGTCCGTGATCCCGAGGCAGTAGGCGACGAGCGAGCCGGCGGCCGAGCCGCGCCCGGGCCCCACCGAGCACTCGTTCTGCCGGGCCCAGCCGATGAAGTCGGCCACGATCAGGAAGTAGTTGATGAACCCGAGCCGCGTGATCACGTCCTGCTCGTACTCGAGCCGCTCGCGCTGCTCCCTGGTCGGGCTCGGCCCGTAGCGGCGCCGCAGCCCCTCCTCGCAGCGGCGCGCGAAGTACTCGGCCGGCGTCGACCCGTCGGGCGGGAGGAAGTTGGGCAGGAAGTACTGGTTGCGCTTGCCGGGGAGCAGGTCGTAGTCGAGGACCTTCTCGGCGATCTCGCGCGTGTTGAGGATCGCGTCGGGCAGCTCGCGGAAGGCCGACGCCATCTGGGCCGTGCTGCGGAAGTAGAAGTCGGACTTCATCTTCAGCCGGCCCTCGTCGGAGAGCGTCTTGCCGGACGCGATGCAGATCCGCACCTCCTGCGCGGCCGCGTCGTCCGGCTCGATGTAGTGCAGGTCGGAGGTCGCGGCGAGCTTGATCCCGAGCTCGCGGGCGAGCCGGACGCAGCCGTCGTTGACGACCTGCTGCTCGTCGAGCGAGTTGGGCTGGACCTCGAGGTAGAAGTCGTCGCCGAACACCTCGCGGAACCGCCCGGCCACGGCGCGCGCCTCGTCCCACTGGCCCTGCTGGAGGCGGGCGGGGACGGGGCCCTTGAGGCAGCCCGAGAGCACGATCAGCCCCTCGTGGTGCGCGACGAGCGTCTCCCAGTCGACGCGCGGGCGGAAGTAGAAGCCCTTCAGGTTCGCCATGGACGAGATCCGGGACAGGTTCCGCCAGCCCGCGTCGTTCTTGGCCAGGATCGTGAGGTGGTGGTAGCCCTTCTCGCGCGTGCCCATGCCGCCGATCGACTGGTAGACCTCGCAGCCGAGGATCGGCTTGACGCCCGCCTTCTTCGCCTCCTTGTAGAAGGCGATCGCGCCCGAGACGGTCCCGTGGTCCGTGAGCGCGATCGCGGGCTGCCCCTCCGCCTTGGCCCGCTTCACGATCGCGGGGACCCGCGCCACGCCGTCGAGCAGGCTGTAGTCGGAGTGCACGTGGAGGTGGACGAAGTCGCTCGGACCCATGGCTTCGCGCTCCCGGGAGGCCGGCGCGCCCGGACGGGCGCCGCGCGGCCTCGAGCCGCCACGGTAGTCTCCGCCCCCGACACCCCGGCGCCGAGGCCCAACCCGGTGGAGGGCCCCGGGATATCGCGTGGAGAGCGCGGGGAGAGCCCGGGGACGGGCTTCGGTCGACGGTGGAGCGGCGCGCGGGGCGGGGGCCCGGCGAGGTCTGCTAGAGTCGGGCCCGAGCCATGCCCCGCCCGCCGCGACGTCGCCTCCCTCCGGGCCCCGGGCTCCTCGCGCTCGCGGGCGCCCTCGCGCTCGCCGCCGGCGCGCGGGGGCAGGAGCCCGAGCGGCCCGCGCGGACCTACACGGACCGCGTGGTCGCCGTCGTCGACGGGCACCCGATCACGATGCACGAGCTCGAGCTGGCCTGCCGGCTCCACGAGCGCTACCACGAGCTCCCGCCCGGGCCCTCGAGCGCCCGGCTCGCGCTCCAGCGCGAGCAGCTCGACTCCCTCGTGGGCGAGCGCGTGCTCCTGCTCAAGGCCGACGAGCTCAAGGTCACGCTGAGCGAGGCCGACGAGCAGCGCCTCCGCGACGAGCTCGCGCGCGCCGCCGACGCCTACCGCGGGGTCGAGGGGCTGCGGCAGGCGCTCGCGCGGATCGGGGTCGGCTACGACGCGTTCGCCGCGCGCAAGCGGACGCACCTGCGGATCCAGAAGCTGCTGCTCACGCACGTCTCGCGCGAGGTGTTCGTGACGCCGGAGGACATCCGGCGCTTCTACGAGCAGCACAAGGCGGAGTTCGAGCGCCCGGCGGAGACGCGGCTGCGCCAGCTCGTGCTCCACCCCGACCCGGGGCGCGCCTCGCGCGTGCCGCCCGACGTCGAGGCGCTCGTCAAGGCCGGGGCCTGGGACGCGCGCGCCAAGGCGGAGGAGCTCCGGGGGCGGATCGCCCGCGGCGAGCTGGCCTTCGAGGACGCGGCGCGCGCCTGGTCCATGGGCCCGAACCACGACGTCGAGGACGTGTTCCCGGGCGACACCCCGCTCGCGGACGTCCTCGTGCCCCCGCTCGGCGAGCGGATCGACGCGCTCGCGCCGGGCGAGCTGAGCGAGGTGATCGAGAGCCGGCGCGGCTCGCTCCACGTCGTGCTCCTGCTCGACCGGACGGGGCGCGCCGCGCTGCACCTGCGCGACGTGCAGGACCTGATCGAGATGCGGCTCAAGGACGCCGTGTGGGCGCGCCGCCGCGACGCCTGGATCGCCGAGGTCCGCGACGCCGCGCGCGTCGAGCGCTACCTGGGCGAGCCCGCGGCGGACGCGGCGAAGGACGGGGACGAGGCGCCCGCGCCGCCCGCCCCGCCGCCGGAGGCCCCGCCCGGGGCCCCCGGGGCGCCGCAGCGGTAGCGGCGGCGGAGGAGGCCCGGTCGGGCGCGGGCCGCCTGGTCAGCGTCGAAGCTGCGAGGCCCCTGCACGACCGCGGGAGCGGGAAGAGCGGCGGCGCCGCCCGCGCGAGGGGCTACTCGCGCAGGAGCGCGTAGTGGCCGCCGCGCTCGACGACCACGGACAGGCCGCCGCCGCGGTCCTGCCCCGCGTCGAGGATCCCCCGCGCGTCGGTCGTGCCGCGCGCGACGAGGCGGGCGCCGTCGGTCACGCGCACGCGCGCGCCGGCGGCCGGGCGCCCGTCGCGCGTGCGGACGTGCACGCGCAGGCGGCCCTCGCCCCGCTGGAGGTCGACCTCGAGGTCGGACGCGACGACGAGGCAGGTCCGGTCGAGCGCGCCGGCCTTGCCCACGACGAGGTAGACGCCGGGCTCGAACGCGTCGAGCGCGACCTCGACCGCGGCCCAGCGGTGCTGGGTCCCGGCGAGCCGCGCCTCGCGCTCGAGGCGCGGCGTGACCCCGGTCAGGTCGATCGCGTGGATCCCCGCCAGGCTCTTGCGCGTGAGGAACAGGACCATGAGGTCGACCGGGTAGACCTTGTAGGCGAACGCCTCGACGTTCTTCGCCTCGAGCCGGAGCCGCGCCGGCTCGCCCGGGCGGGCGATCACGACCTCCGGCAGGCGCACGTCGGGGGCCGTCAGGTAGGCCAGCGCGTCGCGCGCGTCGGCGATCCGCGGCGCGACCTCCGCGTAGCGGCGCCGGGCCTGCTCGAGCTCGCCGCGCTGGTGGTGGACCCGGGCGAACGTGTGGAGCACCTCGTCGCAGAACGGGCTCGGCCGCGCCGTCCGCGGGTCCGCGCCCTCGCGGTGCGCGAGCACGGCCTCGCCGGCGGCGAAGGCCTCGTCGAAGCGGCCGAGCGCGACGAGCGCGCGCACGCGCTCGATCAGGACGTCGTCGGTCAGCTCGTGGCGCGGGTAGCGCGCCGTGAAGGCGGCCGCGGCCTGCGCCACCCCCTCGTGGTCGCGCAGGCGCACGAGCGCCGCCACGGCGCCCGCCTGCGCGCGGGGCGCGAGCGGGTGGGTCGGGTAGTAGGCGCAGAAGTCGAGGAACGCGGCGTAGGCCTCCTCGACCCGCACGTCGACGACGAGCCCCTCCTCGGGGCGCCAGAACCGCGGGCGCGGCGCGTCGCTCGGGCGCGGGACCTCGAGGTAGGCGTGCGCGAGCCCGAACCAGGCCGCGACGATCGGGTCCGTGTCGGGGTACTGGACGAGCGCCCGGCCCAGGTGGACGACGGCCTCGAGCCGCTCGTTGCGGCGCCGGTGCAGCTCCGCGAGCGCGACCTCGTCCTGGAACAGCGCGTGGAGCACCTCGAGCCCGAGCGCGTAGGCGCGCGCCGGCTCGCCCGTGCGCCGGTAGGCCTGCGCGAGCGCGCGGCGCGTGGCGAGCGGGAGGGCGTCGGCCTCGCGCGGGCTCGCGGCCCGGAGCGCCGTCCAGGCCCGGACGACGAGCGCGGGGTCGTCGAGCGCGACCCCGCAGGCGAGCAGGCCGCGGGCGACCTCGACCCGGGCCTGCGGGAGCAGGTCGAGCGCCTCGAGCGGCTCGAGGAGCGCGCGGGCCTCCGCGTGCCGCCCGGCCGCCAGGTGCGCGCGCGCCGCGACGAGGCGCTCGTCGGGGGAGGGCGCGCGGGCCGCGCCGTCCGCGCGGACGGTCAGCGTGACCTCGGTCGCGCGGGCCGACACCTCGGGCGCGTACATCGGCCCGGCCGTCGCGGGCAGGCCCGTGAACCGACCCGGCACGACGGCCTGGCAGAGGAGCGCCACGGTCACGGGCCCGTCGAGGCGCGAGAAGAACAGCGCGACGCGGTCGTCGCGGACCTCGACCCGGTCGCACCCGCCGACGACGGGGACGCGCTCGACGACCTCGAGCCCGCCCGGGAGCGGGACCTCGACCTGCACGAACGGGAGCGGCTCGCGCGGCGCGAGCGAGACCTCGAGCAGGCAGCGCTCGCCGAGCGCGAGCTCCGCGACGGCCGGCGGCCGGCCGTCGCGCGGGCGCACGATCGAGGGCGCGCCGGGGAAGGCCCGCGGCCGGCGCGGGTCGTCGGCCTCGCGCAGGCCCGCCTGCACGCGCAGCGCCTCGCCCGTCGCGGCCACCGTCTCGGCGCGGCGCACCCAGGTCGCGCGCGCGACCCAGCGCGGCGCGCCCACGCCGGTCTTGCGCAGCTCGAGCCGGCGCCGGCCCGGCCCGAGGCGGTCCGCCCCGAGCACGATCGTCCGCTCGGCCGCGAGCCCGGCGCCGCGCACGCGCGTGCGCGCGACGACCTGCCCGTCGAGCCGGACCTCGAGCTCGTGGTCGGCCGCGCCCTGGCCGCGGCGCTCGAGCGCCGCGAGGCACAGGAGCGCCGCCGCGGTCTCGCGCGTCGAGCGCCAGCCGCCGTCGGCGGCCTGGCGCGCGCGCAGCCAGCGCGCGAGGTCGGCGAGGCGACCGGCGGCGCCGTCCGCGCCGCCCGC
>JANJTH010000528.1 GCA_024711205.1 Planctomycetota bacterium
CGCCCGACCCGACCGCGCTGCGCCGCGCGCGCGCGCTCTCGGGCGGGCCGGCCGCCGAGGCCCTGGCCTGGCGGGCGCTCCTCCACGCGCGCGTCGTCGAGGCGGCGGCGCGCGCCGCGCTGACCGAGGCCACGGCGCGCCTCGCGACGATGACCCGGGCCCACGACGCGGCCGAGCGCCGGATCGCGGAGGAGGCCCGGCGCCTGACCCGCGCCCGCCAGGAGGGGATCACCCAGGAGCTGCTCGAGGTCGCCCTCGGCCGGCGCGCGGCGCTGCGCGCGCCCGCTACGGGACGAGCGCCTTGATCTTGACGAGCGTCTCGAGGAGCCCGGGCAGGTCCTTCAGGTCGAGGATCGTCTCGGCGTCGGAGGGCGAGCTGGCCGGGTCCTCGTGGACCTCGGCGAAGATCCCGTCGACGCCCGTCGCGACGGCGGCCCGCGCGAGGTGCGGGACGAACTCGCGCTGCCCGGCCGTCGACTCGCCGCGCCCGCCGGGGAGCTGGACCGAGTGCGTGGCGTCGAACACGACCGGCACGCCGAATCCGCGCAGGATCGGCAGCGCGCGCATGTCGGAGACGAGGTTGTTGTAGCCGAAGCAGGCGCCGCGCTCGGTCACCATGACCCGCGCCGCCCCGGCCTGCCGGGCCTTCTCGATCGGGTGCCGCGCGTCCCAGGGCGCGAGGAACTGGCCCTTCTTGATGTTCACGACGCGCCCGGTCGCGGCGGCGGCCTGGATCAGGTCGGTCTGCCGGCACAGGAACGCCGGGATCTGGAGCACGTCGGCGACCTCGGCCACGGCCGCGCACTGCTCGGGGAGGTGGACGTCCGTCAGCACGGGGACGCCGAGCTCCTCCTTGACGGCGCGCAGGACGTCGAGCCCGTGCTCGAGCCCTGGCCCGCGCGGGCCCTTGCCCGACGAGCGGTTCGCCTTGTCGAACGACGCCTTGAACACGTAGGGGACGCCCAGGTCGCGCGCGACGTCGCGCGCGCGCCGGCCGATCCGGATCGTGCGCTCGGGGGCCTCGACGACGCACGGGCCCGCGATCAGGAACAGCCGGCCCGGCTCGCCCACGCGCACGCCGCCGATCTCGAAGGGCTCCATGGTCCTCCCCTGCCCGGCCCGCGCGGGCGTCGGGCGGGGATCCTACCCGCTCCCGCGCCCGCGCCCGGTCCGGGGCCCGCGCACGGTCCGGGCGGGTGGCCCGGTGCTAGACTCCCGCCCGCGCGCCGCCGGGCCCCGCGCGGGGCCGCGCGGCGCGGATCGCGAGGTCGTCGTGCGCCGCCTGCTCCGTCCCGTCCGTCCGGGGGCCCTCGCGGCCGCCGCCCTGCTCGCCCTCGCGGGCCTCGCGCTCGCCGCGCCCGGCGAGGGGGTCAAGAAGCTGCGGGCCGCGGTCGACAAGCTCGGGCGGGTCGAGGGCGGGCTCGCCCGCGACGACGCGCGCCTGACCGAGGCCGGCGCGGCCTTCGACGCGTGCGCCGAGCAGAACGACGTCGAGGCGGCGCGCCTCCTCATGGGCCTCGTGGGCGCGCCGTTCCCCAGGAGCGCGGCCGTCGAGGTCTTCGTGGCCGAGCGGGCGCGCGACGCCCTGATCGCCCTCGACGACGCCGCCGCGCGCGACGACGTGCGGAAGGCCTTCGACAAGCGCAAGAAGGAGCTCGCCGTCGCGGGCCCGCTCGCCGACGTGCTCGCGGCCTGGGGCGACGACGCCTCGCTCGCGGCCGTGGCCGGGCTGCTCGAGCAGAAGGACGACCGGGTCGTGTGCGCCGGCGCGCGCGCGCTCGCGCGCGCGGCCAAGAAGCCGTGCGTCCGCCCGCTGATCGACGCGTTCGGGGCCTGGCTCCCGCGCGGCGGCGAGCCGCTCGAGGCGATCGGGCGCGCGCTCGTCGGGCTCACCGGCCAGAGCTTCAAGACGCGCGAGGACTGGCTCAAGTGGTGGGAGACGAACGAGGCGAGCTGGGCCCCCGGCCAGCGCGCCGGCGGCGAGGCCGGCGCGACGCGCACGCGCCCGATCCAGGACGACGCGCCGAGCCTGTTCGAGTCGAAGGTCACGAGCAAGAAGGTCGTGGTGATCCTCGACGTCTCGGGCAGCATGCACATCCGCGAGTTCGTCGACGACCCGATCTTCGAGGGCCCGCCCAAGGCCGCCCCCGCCGAGGGCTCGCAGACGCGCGACGGGGACGGGGCCGACGCCGACAAGGGCGACGGCAAGAAGGGCGGCGTCTCGCTCGGCGGCGGCCCGCCGCTCCCGCCCGGCGTGAACCCCGCGGACCCGAACCACAAGAAGAAGCCCTGCTCGTTCGCGCAGTGCCCGGGCGCGCGCGGCACGGGGCCCGCCTGCCCGAGCGACGAGCACCTGCCCGACTACTACCGCCGCCACGACCGGCTCATGCGCCAGGTCTCGACCGTGGTCCGCCACCTGCGCCCCGACGTGCGCTTCAACATGATCGCGTTCTCGACCGACGCGCGGGCGTGGCGCAAGGACGCGCTGGCGACCGCCGACGAGCGCACGAAGCGCCAGGCGCTCCAGTGGATCGAGTCGCTCCAGCCGAACGGGACGACCTGCGTCGACAAGGCGCTCGAGGCGGCCTTCGAGGTCGCCGAGGCCGACACGTTCATCTTCGTGACGGACGGCGCGCCGACGAACCCGACCGGGAAGCCGCTCGACCCGACGGGCTGGCGCGAGATCCTCGACGAGGTGAAGCGCAAGAACAAGGTGCGCCGGGTCAAGATCGACGTGATCGCGATCGCCGAGGGCCACACGGACTTCGCGCGCAACCTCGCGGGCGAGAACGGCGGGCAGTACACGACCGTGCGGTGAAGCTTCGCGGGGTGCTCACGCCTCGCCCTGCGACGCCCTGTCTTCCCGTTCCCGTTCCCGTTCCCGTTCCCGTTCCCGCGGCTCGCGCGACCCCGAGCCTCCCCACGCCACGGCGCCCGCGCCCCGCGGAGCTCCCGCGGCTCGCGCGACGCCCTCCTGTCTCTTCCTCTTCCCTTGCCCTTGCCCTTGCCCTTGCCCTCCCTCTTCTTCTTCTCCTACTCGCCCTCGAGCAGCCCCTCGAGGCGGACCCACCGCGCGCGGGTCGCGGGGGCGCGGGGGGAGAAGGCGACCTCGAGCGCGCCCTCGGCCGGGCGGAAGACCATGCTCTGGAGCGTCGCGACGCGGCTCGCCGCGGCGTCGAGCGCGGCCCGCGCCTCGGCCGCGTCGAGCGGGCCGCTCCGCCCGGCGACCTCGCAGATCGCGCGGTAGCGCTGGCGCGACGACAGGTAGACGACGGACGCGCGCGGCTCGCGCCGCTCCGGCGCGACGAAGTGGTTCGCGCTCGCGACCCAGCCCTCGGGGCCCGGCCCGCGCGCGGCGATCCCCTCGGGGTGCAGCTCGAGGACGCGCACGGCGCCGGCGCGGTCGGCGAGCGTGAGGTTGTTCGTGACCGTGATCGGGGTCCGGCGCAGGAGCGCCTCGGCCTCGTCGACGGAGCCGGCCTGCTCGAGGACGCGGCGGAACGCGAGCTGGAACGGGACGCCCGCGCGCACCGACTCCGCCCCGTGGACGACGAGCACGGAGAGCGCGAGGTCGCGGCTCTGCCCCGAGAGCGCGCCCATGATCCCCGGCCAGGTGACCGAGACCCACGCGCGCTTGCCCGCCGGGCGGACCACGCTCACGATCGAGTAGCGGCCGAGGAAGCCCAGGTCGGGGAAGTCGAGGTTCCGGGCGAGGAGCGCGCCGCCCTCGGCCGAGGGGCCGGCGAGGGTCGTGCAGCCGAACAGGCGGTAGAGGTCCGTGAAGCTCTGGGCGAGGAGCACGTCGTCGCGCTCGAGCCCGGCTGCGCGCGCGAGCGCGGCGAGCTCGCGCCGCTCGTCGTCGGTCAGGTGCGGGTCGAACAGCCGCACGGCGCGGGCCCGCGCCGCGGCGAGCTCGCGCGGCCCGACGAAGGCCCGCACGTAGGTGCGCGCGAGCGCCTGGAGCTCCGCGCGCAGGAGCGTGCCCTGCTGCTCGCCGAGCTCCTCCGGGGTCCCCTCGAGGTGGAGGAGCGGCAGGCCGCCCGGGCCGCGCTCGAGCCGGCCCTTGCCGTGCGTCCGGGGCGTCCAGTCGGGCGCGGGCGGGCGCTCGCCGAGGACGCCCCGCAGGTAGCCCGCGACGATCCGGCCCTCGATCCGCGCCTCGGCCCGGGCCCGCTCGACGGCGTCGCGGAGCGCCCCGAGCGGGTCGCGGGCACGCCCCTCCGCGGGGGGCCGGGCGCGCGACGGGTCGTCCTCCGCGCGGGCGGCGCCGCCCGC
>JANJTH010000607.1 GCA_024711205.1 Planctomycetota bacterium
GGCCGCGCTGCCCGCGTCCGGGCCGGCGAGTGGGGCGGCCGCGTCGCCGGGCGAGGCGCCCGCGCCGCCGGGTGGGCCCGCGCGCCCCGTGCTCCCGGCCTGATCGGGGCCGCTCGAGGCAGACCAGGACGGGCCGGCGGCGCCGGGGCTCGTCGCCGGGGGGAGCGCGACGCCGCGGTCCTCCACGAAGGTCCGCGCGCCGTCCTGGGCGGTGACGCGGACGAGGCCGCGGAGCGCGCCGTCCTGGGCCCGGTAGATCGCGCGGACGTCGGCGGGCCCGCGGGTCGAGAGGCCCTCGAGCGCGCCCGCGACGCCGCCCGGCGGGCCGAAGGCGACGAGGAGCGCCCCGTCGCGCACGAAGCCTGCGCCTGCGAGCGCCGGCAGCGACGTCCCCGGCGCCGAACGCCGGACCGCGAGGCCCCCGCGTCCGTCGGGGCCCACCTCGAGGCGGCCCGGCGCGGAGAGGCCGGCGCCCGGGTCGGCGACCTCGAGCGTCCAGGCGCCCACGAAGGCGCGACCGTCCTCCGCCGACGCCGCGCCGCCGCCGGGCGGGCCGCTCGCGCGGAGGACCGCGGCGAGCGCGAGGAGCGAGAGGGCGGGGAGGCCGAGCAGGGGGAGGTGGCGCATGGGAGGGCTCGCGCAAGCCGCGCGCCGGGGCCCCTCGACCCGGGAGCGCGAGGGTTATGCGAGCGCCTCGCTTTCGGACTCGCCTCGCGCGGGGTCGGTCCGCGCCCACGGGACCACGGCGCGTCGGGCGCGCCACGCCGGGCGCGCCACGCCGCGGCGCCTGGCCGTGAACCAGCGGCGCCCGGGAAAGCCGAGGGCCCCGAGGAGCTACCCCCGGGGCCCTTCGTGGTCATGCCGGATACACCCGGGTGGACTCGAACCGCCGACCTCCTGATCCACAGTCAGGCGCTCTAACCAACTGAGCTACGGGTGCAGGTCGGGCCGAAGTCTAGCCGGGGCCCCGAGGGCAGTCAATCAACGTGGCTCACGGGACGACGTGGCTCACAGGAAGCCCCGGAACACGTGGAGGGTGCCCGAGACGATCTTGCGCCGCCAGGGCATGTCCCGCTCGACGGCGCGGATCGACCTCTTGAGGTCGACGAGGAACACGCGCTGCTCGAGCGTGCGGGTGACGCGCCGGTCGTCGAAGAAGAAGTTCGCCTCGGCGACGAGGTCGAGCGCGACCCGGTCGAGGTTGCACGAGCCGACGGTCGCGCGCACGCCGTCCCAGGCCGCGACCTTCGCGTGGGTCAGGCGGTCCGGATAGAAGTAGAGCTCGATCCCGGCCCGCACGACGTCGTTGTGGACCCAGGCGAACGCCTCGCGCACGAGGTAGACGTCGTTCGTCGCGTCGGAGGGGATGATCAGGACCACGCGCACGCCGCGCGCGACCGCCCGCGTGAGCGCGTCGATCACCCGGTCGTCGAGGAAGTAGGCGACCTCGATCAGGACGCGCTCGCGGGCCTGCTCGATCTCGCGCAGGAACCGGTCGGTGAGCGCGCGGTCGACCCCGGGGAGGTTGCCGAGGATCACGGCCTGCACGTCGCCGCCGGCCGCCTGCCAGCGGTCGACGAACATGCGGTGCGCCTCCCAGGCGGCGGGGCCCGCGACCTGCGCCACGACGTCGTGCCAGTCGTGCTCGTACTCGCGCGAGATGTTCATGCCGCCGCAGAACGCGACCGCGCGGTCGACGACGAGCAGCTTGCGGTGGTCGTGGTTCATGAAGCCGCGCCGCTCGCGCGGCGGGGGCTCGCGCCCGAACAGCCGCCCGAGCCCGTCGAGCACGCGGCGCGGCGCGCCCACGATCGAGTTGACCACGCCCTGGACGTAGCCGTGCGCGACGATCACCTCGACGCCGCCGCGCCGCATCTCGTCGACGAGGCCCTCGGTGACGTCCTTCTTCTTCATGTAGTGGTGGACGGTCTTGGAGGCCGCGT
The DNA here is from genome assembly GCA_024711205.1 of Planctomycetota bacterium. Classification (GTDB taxonomy): domain Bacteria; phylum Planctomycetota; class J058; order J058; family J058; genus JANJTH01. The sequence continues at coordinate 1,944 of JANJTH010000607.1, forward strand.
CGATCAGGCAGCGCACCCGCACGCCGGCCTGCGCCTTCGCGATGAGCTGGCGGGCGATCCCCCGGCCCAGGTCGTCGTCGGCCCAGTGGAAGGTCTGGACCTCGATCAGCTCGCGCGCGCCGTCGATCGCCGCCCGCATGGGCGGGAACGCCTCGCCGTCGATCAGGAGCGTGACCTCGTGCCCGTCGCGGTCGGGGCGCCACGCGACGAGCTGCTCGCGCTGGAGGCGCTGGCCGACCCGGCGCACGCCGGTCCAGCCCGCGGCGCTCCGCCAGCAGTCGCTCGTCGCGGGGCGGGCCTCGTCCCAGCGACCGACGAGCCGGTTCGTGACGCCCGGGCCCGCGTCCGCGACGAAGCGCACCCCGCCGTCCTGGCGCGGGAGGACCCGTCCGGCCTCGGTCGGGGCTGGCCGGTCGCCCGCCGTCGCGCCGGCGCGTCGCACGTAGCGGAGCGAGCCGTCGGAGGCGCGGCGCACGTCGAGCACACCCGACTCGGCCCCCGCGACGCGCCAGCGCCCCTCGATCCCCTCCTGCGCCCCGAGCGGGGCCGCCGCGAGGACGAGCAGCGCGACGAACATGCCCTGGGTTCGGTTCATGGCGGACACCTTAGCAAAGCCAGCGCCTCGGAGTCGGTCGCTGTGCTCACGCGAGTTATGCGTTCCGCCTGGCGCTTGCGGCGCACGCCGTGCGACGTACGCACGCCCTGGACGGCCGGGCGCCGGGCCTGCGCCGGGTCGCGCGAGGGCGTCCGGGAGGCGCTACCCTGCGGCCATGTCCGACCCCGGGTCCTTCTGGGACGTGCGCTTCGCCGCCGAGCACTACGTCTACGGCACGGCGCCCAACGACTTCCTCGCGGCCGAGGCCGCGCGCATCCCCGCCGGCGGGGCCGTCCTGTCGCTCGGCGAGGGCGAGGGGCGCAACGCCACGTTCCTGGCCGGGCGCGGGCACCCCGTCACCTGCGTCGACGCGTCGATCGAGGGGCTTCGCAAGACCGAGCGGCTCGCCGCGGCGCGGGGAGTCCGCCTGACCCTCGTCCACGCGGACCTGGCCGCCTACGCGCCCGCGCCCGGGGCCTTCGCGGGCGTGATCTCGATCTACTGCCACCTGCCGCCGGCCGTGCGCCGCGTCGCGCTCGCCCGGGCCGCGGCCGCGCTCGCGCCCGGCGGCGTGCTCCTGCTCGAGGCCTACACGCCGCGCCAGCTCCGGCACGGGACGGGCGGCCCCAGGGACGAGGCGCTCCTCGTCGAGCCCGCGGCGCTCCGCGAGGAGCTCGCCGGGCTCGAGCTCGCGGTCCTGCGCGAGCTCGAGCGCGACGTGCACGAGGGCGAGTTCCACCACGGGCGGAGCGCCGTCGTGCAGGCCGTCGCCGTCAAGCCGGCCGGGGCCTAGTCGAGCCCGGCGGCCCCCGCCGGCGCGTCGCCCGCGACGAGCGCGTAGACGGTCGGGACGACGACGAGCGTGAAGGCCGTCGAGACGACGAGCCCGAAGATCAGCGCCCAGGCCAGGCCCGAGAAGATCGGGTCGAGCGTGATCGGCCAGGCGGCCAGGAGCGCCGTCCCCGCCGTGAGCAGGATCGGCCGCGTGCGGAGCGCCCCGGCCTCGACCAGGGCGCGCTCGAGCGGCGTGCCGCGGGCGCGGGCCTCCTGCACGAACTCGACGAGGAGGATCGCGTTGCGCGTGGCGATCCCCGCGAGCGCGATCACGCCGATCATCGCCGTCGCCGTGAAGTAGACCGGGTCGCGGTGTCCGCCCACGACGTCGGCCACGAGCAGGTCGAGCAGCCAGAACCCGGGCACGATCCCGATCGCCGTGAGCGGGATCGCGAGCAGGAGCACGAGCGGCAGGGTCCCGCTCCTCGTCTGGTGGACGAGGAGCACGTAGATCCCCAGGACCGCCGCGGCGAACGCGAGCCCGAGGTCCCGGAACACCTCGAGCGTGATCTTCCACTCGCCCTCGCCCGCCCAGGCGACCTCGAGCCCGGCGAGCGCGGGGTCGCGCGCGACGGCGGCCTGCGCCGCGAGCACGGCCTCGGCGGGCGTCGTCCCGGCCGTCTCGGCGAACACGTAGGCCACGCGGCGCAGGTCCTTGTGGTAGGCCGGCTGCTCGATCGGGGCGACGTCGACCCGCGCCAGCTCGCGCAGCGAGATCGTCGCCCGCCCCTCCGCGGGGGCAGGGTCGAGGCCTGAAGAGGCCACGTCGAGCCGGAGCACGTCCGCCGCGCGCGCGCGGAGCGCGCGCGGCAGGCGCGCGACGACGCGCACGGGCTCGACCTCGTGCCCGAGCCGGAGCGCGCCGAGCGGGGCGGCGCCCTGCGCGAGCGCGAGCGTGGCCGTGGCCGCGGCCTCGTCGACGCCGTGGAGCGCCGCCTTCGCGCGGTCGAGCCGGACCCGCACCTCCGCCTGCGGGGCCACCCCGCTGTCGTCGAGGTCGACGACGCCCGGGATCGCGGCCAGGTGCGCGCGCACGCGCCGGGCGCCCGCGACGAGGGCCGCGTGGTCGTGGAACGGTCCGCCGCGGACCTCGGCCACGAGCGTCGAGACGACGGGCGGGCCGGGCGGCGTCTCGACGATCGTCGCGCGCGCCCCGCGCGCCCGCGCGATCGCCTCGACCGCGGGCCGGACGCGCAGCCCGAGCGTGTGGCTCTTCGTCGCGCGGGCCTTCTTGTCGACCAGGTTGAGCCGGACGTCGGCCAGGTGGGGGGCGCGCCGCTGGTCGTACTGCCGCACGAGCCCGTTGAAGTCGATCGGGCTGGGCGCGCCGGCCCACCAGGTCACGTCGGTCGCCTCGGGGACCCGCGCGAGCAGGAGCCCGACCTCGGCCGCGACCGCCTCGGTCCGCTCGAGCGACGTCCCCTCGGGCAGGTCGAGCACGACCTGCAGCTCGTTCTTGTCGTCGTAGGGGAGCATCTTGAGCGGCACGCGTCCGGTCACGACGAGGGCCCCGGAGAGGGCGAAGAGGGCGCCCAGCCCCGCGAACAGCCCGCGCCGGGCGGCCGGCCGCGCGAGCAGCGCGCCCAGCACGCGCGCGTAGGTGCGGTAGAGCCAGGTCGCCTCGAGCGAGGGCGCCGGCGCGTCGTGGGCGCCCGGGCGGAGCAGCTTCGCCGCGAGCCAGGGCGTGATCGTGAAGGCGACCACGAGGCTCATGAGCATGGCGACGGGCACGTTGAGCGCCATGGGCGCCATGTAGGGGCCCATCATGCCGGTGATGAAGAACAGCGGCACGAAGCTCACGATCACGGCCGCGGTCGCGAGGATGATCGGCGGGCGGACCTCGCCCACGGCGCGCACGATCGCGCGCAGGCGCGCGCCGCGGTCGGCGCCGCGCAGCCCCGCGAGGTGCCGGTGGATGTTCTCGACGTCGACGATCGGGTCGTCGACGACGAGCCCGAGCGCGAGGATCAGCGCGAACAGCGTGACGCGGTTGATGCTGTAGCCGAGGAGCAGGTTCACGAGCAGCGTCAGGCTGAAGGTCACGGGGACCGCGAGCGCGATGATCAGCCCCTCGCGCCAGCCGAGGCTCCAGGCGAGCACGGCCACGACGATCACGATCGCGACCCACAGCGCCTCGAGCAGCTCGTCGACCTTGTGGTCGGCCGTCTGCCCCGTGTCGCGCGTGACGCGCAGGTGCACCTCGGGCGGGAGCACGTCGCGGGCGAACGCCCGCGCCGCCTCCTGCGCGGCGGCCGAGACGCGCACGGCGTTCGTGCCGCGCCGCTTCGCGACGGCGACGGTCACGCACGGGAAGTCGGCCCCCGGCGCGACCTCGGGCGGCGGGGCGCGCGCCGGGCCGCCGCCCAGGGCCGGGTCGCCCGCGGCGAAGGCGCGCGGGCCGAAGGCGAGCCGCGTCAGGCTCGCGGCCTCGGCCGGCCCCGAGGCGACGTCCGCGACCTCGCGGAGCGCGACGGCGCGCCCGTCGTGCGTGGCGACCACGAGGTCGGCGAGCTCCTCGGCCGCGCCGAGGAACGCGCCCGCGCGGAGGCGCGCGGCCGCGTCGCCCTCGACGAGCGCGCCCGCCGCCTGCGCGGCGCTCGCGCGCTCGACGGCGCGCCGCAGGTCGAGGACGCCCACCCCGCGGGCCGCCATGCGCGCCGGGTCGAGCTGGACGGTGACCTCGCGCGGGCGCCCGCCGTGCACGGTCACGGGGCCCGTGTCCGCGACGGCCTGCAGGCGGAGCGCGAGCTCCTCGGCCATGCGCCGGAGCGCGGCGTCGTCCTCGCTCGCGCTCCAGAGCGCGAGCTGGAGGAGCGGGACGTCGTCGATCTCGGCCGGCTCGACGACCCAGCCCGTGACGCCGGGGGGCAGCGCGTCGGTGTTCGCCGCGATCTTGTCGTGGAGCCGCACGCGCGCGTCCTCGCGGTCGGCGCCCACGACGAAGCGCGCCGTCACGACGGCCTGCCCCGGGCCGCTCCGCGAGTAGACGTGCTCGATCCCCTCGATCTGGGCGATCAAGGCCTCGAGCCGGGTCGCGACCTGGCGCTCGACCTCGTCGACCGTTGCGCCCGGCATGTCGACGAGCACGTGCGCGGCCGGGACGACGATCTGCGGGTCCTCCTCGCGCGGCGTGGCCGCGAGGGCGACGAAGCCGGCCAGCGCGCTCACGACGAGGAGGAGCGGCGAGTAGGCGCCCTGGAGGAACGTCGAGACGATCGCGTCGAGCCCTGAACGACGCGGGAGGGCTGGGTCCGGCCGACCGACCGGAGGGAGGTCGGCCGGGCACGGCCCGAGCGCGGAGTGGACCTCACCTGAACGACGCGGGAGGGCTGGGTCCGGCCGACCGACCGGAGGGAGGTCGGCCGGGCACGGCCCGAG
>JANJTH010000620.1 GCA_024711205.1 Planctomycetota bacterium
CCATGATCGGCGCGCCCCGGCGTCCGGCGCAAGCGGCCGGGGGGGCCGCGCGGCGGCCCGGGTATCCTGGGCCCCGCCGGGGCGCGCGGGCGCGCGCGGCCGGCCGGAGGCGCGCGTGACGCAGGTGCGGACGATCAGCCAGGTCATGACCCGGGACCCGCTGACGCTCGGGGTCGAGGCGACGCTCCTCGACGCGATGACCATGCTGCGAGACCACCGGGTCCGGCACCTCCCCGTCGTCGACGGCGGGGGGCGCGTCGTCGGCGTCGTGACCGACCGCGACGTGAAGCGCGCCACGCCGTCGGCGCTGCTCCGCGACCAGCGCCAGGTGTGGGAGGAGGTCGTCCGCACGACGCCGATCGACCGGGTCATGACGCGGGACCCGGTCACGCGCGACCCCGCGACGTCTCTCGCGGCGGCCGTCGCCGCCTTCGTCGACGAGCGGATCGGCTGCCTGCCCGTGGTCGAGGGCGGCCGCCTGATCGGGATCGTGACCGCCCACGACCTCCTGCGCGCCTTCCGCGAGCACCTCGCGGGTTAGCCAGGCCCGGCCGGCGGCTCCGCGATGAGGAGCCGGTTCTGCGGCGTGACCTCGGCCGGGATCGTCGTCGCGTGCGTGCGCCAGCCCGCGTCGCGCAGGCGCAGCGCGCGCACGGCGTCGACCGCGACCTGCCCGTCGAGCCAGGCCTCGAGCCCGCCCGTGTCGTCCTTGCCGAGCCGCTGGCAGCAGGGGAGCACGGCGAGGCGGCACGGGCCCCGGCGCGCGAGCGCGATCGCGCGGTCGGTGAGCCCGCCGCAGGCGTGGACGGCGACGACCACGGCCTCGGGCCCGACGGGCGCGTCCTCGACCTCGCCCGGGTGCCAGGTCACGCGCCCGGCCAGGGCGGGCCAGCGCGCGACGAGCGCGGCCTCGAGCCGGCCGGCGCTCTCGGGCACGCGCGCGTCGACGAGGAGCGCCCGCGACCAGCCGGCCCCGCCGAGCAGGAGGAGCAGCCACGAGACGAGCCCGTGCCCGGCCGCGACCTCGACGACCGGGCCGCCCGGGCGCAGGCGCTTGTGGACGCGCTTCGCCACGTGCCAGGCCTCGAACAGCTCCTTGCGCGGGAGGCAGGCCGCCGCGCTCACGACGCGGCCGACGGCGTCGAACAGGGTGTCGCCGTCGAACGCGGCGGTCGTGAACGGCGAGAGCCTGGCGCGCGACGAGGGCTTCACGCGGGCAGCGTAGCCGCCCGCCGGCGGCCCGCGCCGGCCCGCGGGTCGGGCCCGGGGGGGCGCGTTACGATCCGCGCCCATGTTCGCGCCCCCCCCGGTCGTCTGGCTCGGCCGCACCGCGCTCGCGTTCGGGCAGGCCGCGGCCGAGGTGCTCGGGCTCCTGTTCGGGGCGGTCGTGCTCGTGCCCTGGCTCGTGGGGCGGCGCGGCGGGGCCGTGTTCCGGCAGGTGCTCCTCGAGCAGATCGTGTTCACGGGCGCGCACGCGCTCCCCATGATGGGCGTGGGCGCGCTCGCGCTGGGCACGCTGATCGTCACGCAGGTGACCGCCTACGTGCCGGCCGACTACGCGCCGCGCGTGTGCGCGACGCTCCTCGCGCGCGAGGTCGTCCCGCTCGCGACCGCCATGGTCCTCGTCGGGCGCTCGGCGACCGCGATCTCGGTCGAGCTCGCGAGCATGACGATCGCCGGCGAGGTCGCCGGCCTGCGCGCGGTCGGGATCGCGGTCGAGCACGTGATCGTGCTCCCGCGCCTGATCGCGAGCGTGATCGCGGCGCTCGCGCTCAGCCTCTACGGGCTCGTCGTCGGGCTCGTGCTCGGGTTCGCGCTCGGGCGGCTCCTCGTGCCGATCCCGTTCGGGCTCGGCGTCGTGCTCGACGCGCTCGACCTGCGCGACGTGCGCCTCGCGCTCGTCAAGGTCGCGCTGTTCGGCGCGGGGGTCGCGCTCGTGGCCGTGCGCGAGGGCCTGGCCGTGCGCGCGGCCCGCGTCGAGCTCCCGCGGGCCGCGACGCGCGCGGCGGTGCGCGGGGTCGTGCTGTGCCTCGTGCTCAACAGCGCCCTCTCGTTGGCCTCGTGAGGGGGGCCTCGTGAGGGGGGCCTCGTGAGCGCGCCGCCCGCGGGCGACCCGGCGCTGCTCCGGCTCGAGGCGGTCTCGGCCGGCCGCGAGGGGAGCCCGGCCGCCGTGCACGACGTCTCGCTCGACGTCGTCCCGGGCGAGATCCTGGCCGTGACCTCGCTCGACGACAGCGGGGCCAAGTCGACGCTCCTGCTCGCGGCCGCCGGGCTCCTCGAGCCCCGGCGCGGGCGCGTGCTGTTCGCGGGCGAGGACGTGGCCGCGATGTCCTGGGCGCGCGAGCAGCGCCTGCGCGAGCGCGTGGGGGTCGTGCTCGACGGCGGGGCGCTGCTCCAGAACCGCTCGATCTGGGACAACGTGGCGCTCCCGCTCCGCTACCACCGCGGGCTCGGGCGGCGCGAGCTCGCGGTCCGGGTCGAGCGCCTCCTGCGCCTGGCCGGGTTCGACGAGGACGCGCGCCGCATGCCCTGGCAGGTCAGCGCGCGCGGGGCGCACCTGGCCGGGTTCGCGCGCGCGCTCGCGCGCGACCCCGAGCTCGTGATCGTCGACCGGTTCTTCGCGGGGCTCGAGATGCCCGACTGGCGGCGCCTGTTCGAGGTCGTGCTCGAGCTGAACCGGGCCGAGCGCACGACCTGGCTGCTCGCCTCCGAGGTCGACCCGGTGATCTTCCAGGTCGCCGACCGGGTGGCCGTGCTCGACCACGGGCGGCTGCGCGCCTGCGGGACGCGGGCCGTCGTCTACGACGACCGGGGCGTGCGCGACGCGTTCCTCGCCTCCGACGCGGCGTCGCTCCGGCGCAAGAGCGAGCGCTGGGCGCAGCTCCGCACGCCCGTGTTCGAGGCGGGCGGCCTCGACGACCCGCAGGAGACGCTCGACCTCGACGGCGTGCTCCCGGGCGCGGCGCGGGCGGCGCCCGGCGGCGACGACCTCGAGGCGACCTTCGTCCCGGGGGTCGAGGCGTGGCGCGCGCGCGCGCTCGCGGACGCCGAGGCGACCCTGGACGCGACGCGTGTCGACGCGACGCAGCCGGAGGCCACCCGCGTCGACGACGCCGGCGTCGACGCGACGGCGCCGGGGGACGCCCGCCGCGAGGTCGCGGCGTTCGGCGCGAGCCCGGGCGGGGCGCCCGCGCCGCGCGCGGACGACGACCCCGACCGGACGCC
>JANJTH010000635.1 GCA_024711205.1 Planctomycetota bacterium
GCGGGCGGCAAGCAGCTCGGGGCGACGTCGGGCGGCGCGGCCCTCGCCGGCGCAGGCGGGCCCGGCAAGGCCGGCGCCCTCGGCGGGGCCTCGGCCGGCGCAGTCCGTGGCGCCCACGGCGCCACCGACGGGCGGTTCACGTCGGACCGCGCGCTGGCGATCGGCGCGCTCGTGCTCCCGGCGGACGCCGCCGCGGCGCTCGAGCTGGCCGAGGTCTCGCCCGTGGGGCAGATCTGCGGCGACCTCGTCGTGATCGTGTCGAAGGGCATGCAGGACCCGTGGGCCTTCGCGGGCTGGGCCCTCGACGTGTTCGTGAGCGCCTTCCGGCAGGCCGGCGCCGACCTGGGGCACCTGCTCAAGCCCCTCTTCGTCGCGATCCGCGAGGTCGGGCCCATCACCGCGGAGCAGTTCTTCGACCTCGTGAACCCGCTCCCCGAGCTCGCGCTGCGCGCCGTGGCCGACTGGATCTACCGGGCCTGGGAGTGGGTCAAGACCGCGATCGTCCAGGCCGCCTGGGAGGCGATCCTCGAGTGGCTCGCGCTGCTGCTCGGAATCGTGAGCCCCGCGATCGAGGCGCTCCTCGACGAGCTGGCCGAGCTGCGCGAGCTGCTCCAGTGGGCCGGCTCGCTCCCGGGCACGCTCCTGCGTCCGGCCGACCTGTTCGACGTCGCCGGCTACCGCGACGACGTGCTCGCGATCATCCGGCGCAAGGACGGGGTCACGGGCTGGCTCGCCGAGCGCTCGGCGCAGGCGAACGTGCCCATGGCCGCGCTCGCGAAGCAGCTCCTGCGCGAGAACCCGCTCGCGCGCACGGTCGAGCAGCTCGGCGAGCACGTGCGGAGCCTGCTCTCCGTCGTGGGCGGCCCGGTCACCGAGCAGGACCCGATCGCGCAGCTCCGTGAGCTCCAGCGGCGGGCCGACGCGCTCGCCGCGCAGGCCGAGAAGGTCTGGACGCTCGTGAGCGACGAGGCCGCGGGCCAGGGCCCGTTCGTGGTCGAGGCCAAGGTCGAGGGGATCGTGACCGACCCGGCGCAGGTGAACGCCGGCGCGATCGTGGACGCCGGGACCGACCTCTACCAGCAGGTCGCGAGCGGCGAGGGCGTCTCGCTCGGCGGGCTCGGGCTCGGGGTCTCGGTCCTCGCGCTCCGGGCGCGCCCCGGGGTGCTCGAGCTGCCCGTCCCCGACGGCGTGCGCCGGATCTGGCCCGAGGACGTGGGCGACGGGGCCTACTTCGCGCGCGAGTTCCCGCTCGGCTTCCCGCTCCCGTGGGAGGGCGGGGTCGCGCTCGCCTACAGGCCGAAGCTCTACGTGGTCGACATGCGCTACCACGTGGCCTACGGGCCCGACTTCCAGCTGAAGCTGCTCGCGGAGCCGGGGGCCGGCCACGTGGGCGGCGGCGCGGGCGGGCCGGTCGGGCGCCTCGAGGCCGAGCTCCAGAAGCCCGAGGCCGAGCGCGACGCGAGCCTCGACGTCGACCGCGACGGGAAGGTCACCGCGGCCGACCTCGCGCTCGCGAAGGCGCAGCAGCGCTACTACGTCAACGGCGTCATGTGGCGCGAGGTCGAGGCCCCCGTCGGGTTCCTCGCCTCGCTCACGCCCTGGGACTGGGTGTTCGCGACCGTGATCCCGCTCGGGCGGGCGCCGGCGGGCGCGCCCGCGCTCCCCTTCGCGCTCGACGAGAGCGTCGAGGGCCAGTTCGAGCGCGTGGGCGTGCTGTCCGTGCTCTCGGGCCAGGTCACGATCCCCGTGATCGACTACCGGATCCGCTACCAGTACGAGGGCCGCTACTTCCTCGACCTGTTCACGGCGTTCGACCTGCGCGACTACCTGGGCAAGCCGGCCCAGGAGCAGCTCCAGTTCCCGATCCCCATGGCGCTCACGCCCGGCACGCGCCACGACCTGATCGTGCGCGGCGGCGACACGGGCCGCGACTGGCAGGCGCACCTCACGACCGAGCCGCTCAACCCCATGCTGCGGACCTGGACGGTCAAGGGCACGGTGTTCCTCAAGGGGCTCCTCTCCTACGCCGGCGTCGCCCAGTACTCGCAGGCGTTCGTCGGCGTCCAGCCCGAGGCGGACCTCAAGATCACGGCGATCTACAAGACGAAGGCGCCGCTGATCGCGGTCCTGAGCCAGTGGCACGGCCGGCTCTCGCACCTGGCCCAGAACCCGCCGCAGCTCCCGACCGAGCTGCCCGTGCCCTGGGGCATGATCAAGGCGATCCTCGAGTACAGCCACCTGCCGCAGCTCTGCCGCGCGCTGATCGGCGCGACCGGCCCGTTCATGGACCTGTGCTTCGAGTGGGTCGACCAGCGGAAGCACCTCCGGGCCGCGATCGGCTGGATGCGCCAGTCCGTGCTCTCGCGCTGGACGCCGGCGCCGTCGTGGCACGAGCTCCGGCTCGAGGTCTCGCGCTGGCCCGCGGCGGAGGTCGGCGGCGAAGGCTGGCGCGACGCCGTCCTCGCCGGGCTCGACGAGGCGCGCGACCTGCTCGCGCTCTCGGCCGGCGTCGACCCGGACGACGAGGACCCGGTCTACGCGCCCGACTTCGTGGCCGACGTGTGCCGCCGGCGCGTGCGCGCGCGCCACGAGGAGCTCGTGGCCGCCGCGCCGCCGCCGCCCGTGAAGGGCCCGCCGGCCCACGGCGGCGACACGGGCGGCGACACGCAGCTCGGCGACGGCCCGACCGAGCCCGGCGCCGGCGGCGCCGGCGCGGCCGCGAAGCCCGCCGGGGCGGCGACCAGGCCGACGGCGGCGGGTTCGACGGCGGCGAGGGCCCCCGGTGCGCTCGCAGGGGCGGCCGGGGCTGGCACGCGCGGGGTGGCGCCGGGCGCTGCTGCGACGGCGACGACGAAGACGACCCCGGCCGCCGACGCGGCCGCCGGGCGCGCGCTCGCGGAGCAGCGGCTCGACGCGACGTTCAAGGACCGCGCGCGCTTCGCGGCCGGCCCCGACCAGCTCGCGCAGCGGCGCGCGCTCGTCCACGAGCCGGTCGGGACCGACGACCCGGTCGAGCGCGGCTGGGCGCTCGTGCAGGCGCTCGAGGACGGCGACCTGAAGCAGCTCGAGGGGCGCCCCGCGACGATCGTCGAGCCGATCCTCCCGCTCGAGCTCCCGCAGGGGACGCGCGTCACGATCCCCGCGTGCGGGTCGTACAAGCTGCGCCGGCCCTACATGATCGCGTTCCCCGTCCAGCGCAAGGACGTCGATGCGGTCAAGGCGGAGAACGACGAGGTCATCGCCGACGAGCTCTCGTGGGTGCGCGGCAACCCGTTCTACAAGCCGCTCTACCACGCGCTGCTCGAGATCGGCCGCGAGGTCCAGCTCTACACGGTGCCGAAGCGGGCCACGCGCTACCTGCTCCACGTCGTGGGCGAGGGCGAGCCGGTCGTCGTCGAGAGCTCGGTCGTCCTCGAGGACGCGGCCGGCAACGTGTGGCTGTGGGTCCGCAACCGCGCGTTCCGCTACGGCTGGATGTGCGTGGACAAGGTCGTGTGGGACGCCGTGTTCAAGCGCCCCGAGGGCGCCGCGGCCGGGCTCGCGCAGCAGGTCGCCTGCAACCTGCTCGACCCCGACAAGGTCGCGCTCGCCTTCGAGGTCGCGGAGGCGACCGGCGTCGTCCGGCGGCCGCTCAAGCGGCTCGAGCCCTCGCCGCGCGAGACCTACGACGACACGCGCTACGCGCCGCTCATGCGCCGCCTGCTCGCCCGGCGGGCGGGGCAGACCGCCACGGGGGACGACGAGCTGCCGCTCGACCTGCTCTCGGCGTCGCTCGGCGCCGCGTTCGACGACGAGGACGAGGCCGCGGCGGTCGACCTGTGGTACTCGGTGCTCCAGGAGATGAACATCCGGATCCTGGGCTTCCCCGCGGCCGACAAGGCCGCCGAGGACGGGCTGCAGGCCGAGGAGCTGGCGCGGCTCGGCGAGGTGTTCGCGGCGCTCGACCCGCGCGTGCGCGAGAAGCTCTGGAGCTCGACCACGGCCTGGCTGCGGACCTTCTGCTACCTGCCGTTCATCGGCATGCACATCATCAACCACGTCATGCACCCGATCATCGAGGGCGACTGGGAGCTGGCGCTCGGCAACGCCGAGGACGCGCTGCGCGACATGGCGGACTTCTCGCCCATGGAGCTGCTGCTCGCCGTGCAGTCGGCGGCGCCGTACCTGCTCGAGGCGGTCACGCAGGTGGTCGCGATCGGCCAGAAGGTCGTGAAGGCCTACAAGGCGCTCGACGAGGCCGCCGACATGGCGACGGGCGAGAAGACCGAGGCGAAGGCCGAGGGCGAGCTCGGCGGGACGAAGGCGAGCGGGTGGGCGGACTGGTCCACGGGCTCGGGCAAGGCCGAGGCCCACGGGACGCTCGACATCGTCTCGACGAAGGGGGACGACCCGAACAAGCCCGAGTGGGACGACCTGGGCATGATGATGCTCCGGCTGTTCGTGGACGACCAGGCGGCGCCCGGCAAGCCGGCGCCCAAGAAGGGCGACCCGAAGCACGACTGGGGGATCAAGTTCGACGCGAAGGCGTCGGTCAAGAACCTCTGGGGCGGCGGCCCCGGCGGCGGCGCGGCCGCGGCGGGCGGCGCGACGGAGCTCACCCTCCGCCTGGGCTACCCGCAGGTGGACAAGGTCTCGCACACGGTCTCGCGGGACGAGACGCTCGGCCCGGGCGACCAGGCCTGGCTCGAGGTGTTCCGCTGGAAGGTCGTGGGCCCCGGGATCGAGGGCGACGCGGGCGACGTGGACGGATCCCGCGTCCCGCCGGAGGTCCAGGCACTCGTCACCTGGGTCTACGCCCAGGCCGAGGACGCGCCGGCGGACGACGCCTTCCGGCCGCTGCGCGCGCCGGGCGGCGTGGCGCGGCCGGGCGCGCCCGACGACGACGCGCTGCCGCAGGCGAAGGGCGCGAAGGTCAAGCTCGAGGTCCCCGAGGGCGTGGACGCGGGCACGCTCTGGTTCAAGGCGAAGGTCCCCGACGCCGAGGTCGCGGCCCTCGTCGACGCGGGCGCGTTCGACGACTTCACGGGCGGACCCACGCGCGTGGGCCGCGCCGGCTACTTCCCCTGGGACAAGGTCGAGTTCCAGGTCGAGGCGAGCGAGGGCGCGCGCTACGACGTGCTCGTGGGCGAGCAGCTCGTCCTGAGCGTCCCGCTCGCGCAGGGCGCGGGCGAAGGGGGCGGGCTCCTGCTCGGGCAGCCGCTCGCCGACGGCTCGCGGCTCGGGCCCGCGCGCTCGCCCGTGAAGGTCGTGTTCACGAACGCGAAGGCCCACGCCGAGGCGCCGGCGGGCAAGCCGGAGAAGCCCAGGAGCGGCAAGAAGGGGCCCGAGACCGAGGGCGAGCTCAAGCTCGACTTCGGCAAGGACTCGCTGCTGATCACCTGGCAGACCGAGGCCAAGGGCGGCGCCGGGGCGGGCGACGAGGCCGGGGCGGGCGCGAGCGGCGGGGCCACGACGGGGCCGCGCTTCAGCATGCCCACGGTCGAGCTGCCCATGCACATGCTCCAGAGCGAGCAGTCGCTCGCGATCCTGGTGCGCTTCTTCTGCCGGTTCTTCTATCACGAGACCGAGGCGCTCTACCACGCGGTCCGCTGGCTCCAGCGGCAGGAGGTCGACTCGTCGGACACGGCCGAGTGCGCGGAGGCCGGGCTGGGCTTCGGGTTCTGGACGCTCGTCTACTCGGCCTTCGCGCTCAAGGAGACGATCTTCGACCTCATGCACGACCACGCGCAGTGGATCGCGCAGCTCCTCCAGGGCGTCAAGTTCATCGCGAAGGTCGACTGGGCCGGGAAGGTCGGGCTCACGGTGCTCGGCAAGGCCGAGGCGACGGCCGAGGTCCACGGCGTGCTCGAGCTCCCGCTCGGGACGGTGCTGTGGCCCGTGATCGACGTGCTGCTCGCGGCCGACACGACGCAGCGCACGGGCCCGACGCTCAAGGACCTGATCGAGCCGTGCCTCGAGGCGAAGCTCGAGGACGCGTTCACGATCAAGGTCGGCGGGCCGCCGCTCCTGTTCGAGGTCGAGAGCAAGGGGACGCTCGCCACGGGCAAGGTGCACATCCCGCCGGACTCGCCGCTCATGGCGAAGCTCGAGGGGATCTCGTCGGGCATGGCGAAGGCGGCCGCGCAGTGGAAGGCGCGCACGCAGGACCCGAACGCGCCCAAGGTCGAGGACGCGCACGTCGCGCTCGAGCTCCTCCGCATGGTCTTCGACATGCTCTACCACGAGACGCAGGCGATCCTGGTCGACCGGTCTCCGGACAAGGCCTGGAAGGCGGCCTCGCCGGTCGTGATCGAGCTCATGAACCGGTTCTCCGAGGGGGTCGCGCCGCCCAAGGACGTCCCGCCCCAGGACGAGGTGCGGCCGAGCGTCGAGCAGCTCCGGCAGCGGATCGCGGACCTCGGGCTCCACGGCGAGCCGCTCGAGCCGGGCCAGGTCGTCGTCGTCGAGACGACGATCGCGACGGGCAAGCGGAAGCTGTGGCTCTACGTCGACCAGGCCGAGCTCCAGGCCTTCGTGAGCGGGTGGCTCCCGCCCGAGGCGCCGCAGGAGGTCTACGAGACGGTCACGCGGGCGGTCACGCTCCCGCAGGCGCCCGTGGCGGTCGGCTGGCACACCTTCGAGGACCCGGCCGCAGGCAAGACCTGGACCGGCGTGGTCGCCGGCTTCGCGAGCGCCGGCGCCGCGCAGGCCTTCGCGGGGGCCCGGCCCGCGGCGTGGGTGGACGCGGCCGTGGCCGCGACCACCTGGTCCCGGACGGTGGGCGACCAGGAGCTCCACTGGGCCTGGGTCGAGACGAAGCTCGTGCCCGCGCTCGATGCGGCCCAGCGCGACCTGCCCCAGCTCGAGCACGCGGGGACCGCGCTGCGGCTCACGTTCACGAAGGAGCCCGTCGGCGCGATCGGGCCGCAGACGGCCCCCGTGCTCGCGCAGTCGCAGGTCCACGCGCGCACGCCGATCTCGCGGGTCGTGCTCGTGACGGACGCGAACCTGGACGAGCAGCGCCTGCTCGTGAACGCCGTGCAGGCGAACCAGCCCGCGCCCGCCCCCACGCCCGAGCCCGCGCCGCCGGCCGGGGCCGAGGACGGCGCGAAGCCCGACGCGTGGGTCGACGACCCGCGCCTCCCGAAGGACGGGAGCCACCGCATGCGGCCCGTGTGGCTCGAGTGGGGCGCGGCCGACGGCGGCGCGCAGAAGCCGAAGGGCCGACGCGGGAGCGGGGTCGACGCCGGGGCCAAGCGCGGCGGGCGCGCCAACGGCGCGGGCAAGCCGGGCGCCGGCGGCATGGGGCGCGCAGCGGGGGCGCCGCCCAAGCCGGCGAAGGGCGGCCCGGCGAAGGGCGGCCCGGCCGCGACGAAGGCGCCCAAGGCCGGGCCCGCGATCGGGGCCGGGCCGAAGGCCTCGCCCGCGGGGCCCGCGAAGGCCAGCCTGAGCGGCGTCGGGCCCGCGGCGGGGCCGGGTGGAGGTGGCAAGCCGCCGGGCGCGCCGGGCGGACCGCTGCCGGGCATGGGCCCGGGCAAGCTCCCGGGGAAGGGCTGAGCCCGTGCTCGCGGCGCGGAACAGGCGCGCGGCCCGCGCTGGCCTCTCCGCTCCCCAGGCCCGGCGGCCGATCGGGCGTCAGCGGGGGCGGACGTGAGCGCGGCCTCGAGCGGCGCCTCGATCGACGACCCCGTCGCGGACGAGGTGATCTCGATCGATTGCAGCGTCTCGTCGGTGCGGTACGAGGACCGGGGAGGGATCTGCTACCTGATCCAGCCCGGCGACTCGCTCTGGCGCATCGCCGAGCGGATCTACGGGAGCCCCACCTACTGGCGGGCGATCCAAGAGGCGAACCGCCGGCGCGTCTCGAAGCGGGACCACAAGATCCTCGTCGGCTTCGGCCTCGAGCTGCCCCTCATCCGCGTCCCGCTGATCGACGGCGTCTGCCAGCCGTGCCCCGATCCGGCGCCGTCGCCCGGCGTAGCGACACCCGACGCTCCACCGACCTTCCCCCCCACGACGATCGGCCCGCCGGAGGAAGGCGCGAGCCCGCCCCCCCAGGGCACGAGCACGGGCCCCGGCGGCCCCGACGCGGGCGAGGCGATCGAGCTCCTCAACCCGGCGCTCAAGTTCGACGCCGACCTCGTCACGCTCCGGTTCGAAACGCAGTACGCGACCGTGGAGGTCAAGCTCAAGGGCGAGTTCGTCCTGGAGCGCCATGGCTCGCTCCAGCCGCACACGATCGAGCTCTCCAAGGACTCGATCAAGGTCGCCTACGAGTGCGCGCTCGAGGACTTCTGCAGCAAGTTCAGCCTCGACCTCGACGCGACGGGCAACGTCGTCCTCGAGCACGAGCTGTTCAGCGTGGACTGGAGCTGGGGCTCGACCTCCGTCAGCTTCGTCTCGCCGAGGTCGTGGAAGTTCGTGGCGGGCCCCAAGGAGCCGATCAAGCTCACCTGGGAGGACTACGGCGGGGACGCCTACGACCTGAAGGTCGAGCTCGCGAGCTTCGAGGCGGTCGTCACGCCCAAGGAGCCGCTCGAGCCGACCGCGCCCGCCCCCGTCGCGGTGCCGAGCTGGTCCACGGACAGGGCGCTCGAGTACGGGCTGTATGGCCTGGGGGCGGTCGCCGCCGTGGCGCTCGCCGTGGTCGCCGCGCCCGTCGTCGTCCCTGCGATCACGGCCGCGGGCGCGGCCCTCGCAGGCATGGCGACCGCCGAGGCCGGCATGCTCGCCGCAGGGGCCGCCGCGGTGCTCTTGTTCACGACCGCCCGGGAAGACTTCGACATGCTCGAGGACTGGCCCGTGGCCGCCCCGGGCGGAACGTGACCGTCGTCGCGTTTGGCACGGCCGCGGGCGCCGGCGCGCCCACGAGCGCCCTCCCACCCCGACGCGACTGGGTGGTCTTCGCCTTCGTCGCCTGGACCGGCCGCACGAACCGCGGGCACCACCTCGCGCGCGAGCTCGCCCTGGCCGGCGACCGCGTGCTGTGGATCGACCCGCCCGAGCCGCTGGCCGCCGCGGGTCCGGCCGCGGTCGAGCCGGTCGCCCCGGGGATCTGGCGCTCGCCCGGGCCCGGGCTGGCGGGCCTGAGCCCGCTCGGGCAGCAGGCCTGGGCGCGTGGGCTGCGCGCGTGCGTCGCCGCGTGGCGCGCGCCCGGGCGCGAGGTCGTCGCCTTCGTGCAGGCCCCCGACATGCACCTCGCCGCGACCGGGCTCGTGGGCGCCGCCCTGGCCGACCTGCTCGTGTGGGACGCGCTCGACGACTGGCGCCACGCGCTCGGCGGCGGCGGGGTCCGGCTCGAGGTGGCCGAGCGCGCGCTCGCGCGCCGCGCGGACCTCGTCGTCGCCGTCTCCGAGCCGATCGCCGCGCGGGCCCGCGCGCTCGGCGCCCGCCGGGTCGAGCTCGTCCCCAACGGGTGCCGTCCCGAGGACTTCCCCCCCGACACACCGCCCGACCCGGAGGTCCTCGCGCTCCCGGGCCCTCGGCTCGTCTACGCGGGCGGGATCGACGCGGGGCTCGACCTCGACGCGCTCGCCGCGATCCCCGCGGCGCTCCCCGGCGCGAGCGTCGTCCTCGTGGGCCCCCTCCTCGTGCCCGCGCTCCGCCCCGCGCTCGAGGCGATCCCGGGGCTCGTGCTCCTGGGCGAGCAGCCCTACGCGCGCCTGCCCGGGATCTACGCGGCCGCCGACGTGTGCCTGCTGCCGTTCCGGCTCACGCCCTTCAACGTCGCGCGCGACAGCCTGAAGCTCTACGAGTACCTCGCCGCGGGCCGGCCGGTGGTGGCCACCGCGACGCCGCAGGCGCTGCGGTTGGCGCGAGCTCACGCGGAACTGGCAGTGGCGTCTTCCTCGTCAGAGGCCGCGCAAGCCTGTGCGGAAGCGTGTCGGCGAGCGCGGACCTACGGACTCACGAGCCGACGGACCGGGTGCGCAGACTCATGGGTGCACCGGACGGAGCGCATGGTCGCGTCGCTGCCTCCCGACCACCGGTCGCTCGCGGCCAACGACCCCTCGAGCCCCCCATGCCTCGAGCCCGGTGCGGCCCAGGTTGCGCGAACGGGGCCAAGGGAGAGACTGTGTCATCCACCAACGAGTTGATCCGTAGCAGCGAGTCCGACGGACCGATCGACCTTCTCCCCAGCCCCCAAGACGCGAGGCTGGCGGTCCACGCGCTCGGAGGCGGGGAGGTCGAACGCAGCTTCCCGGTCCTCCTCGAGGCCCGGCCGCGCCCAGGCTTCGTCGCGACGGGGCCTTGTCAATGGTCCATGCACCAGATCGCGTCGGGCCCCGACGACGACCTTCAGCCGGGGGCGTACCTCGAGTTCGACCCACCCGCACCGTCCGAGCGCGCGGTGAGGGTGAGGCTCAAGGGGGAGCCGCCTCCGTGCGACCAGAAGGTCCGGGTCCGCTGCGTGATCGGGCAGTTGGACGGCTGGGCTGACTTGACCGTGCGCGGCGCTCCGCCGTCCGGCATGGCGGCCCTGTGCATTTTCGACACCCACGCGCTCCTCCGACTGTGCCGGTCCGCCGCGCGCTGGCGCGCGCTCCAGCGGCACACGCGCGTCGAGCAGGTTGCGATGGGCGACGATTGGTCTGTCCTGCGGCTCCTCAGCAACTTGTTCCCGATCCAGGAACTGGAGATTCCCTCGCCCTCACCCCAGTTCGAGCAGGAGGTCGACCAGGAGGCGGAGTACTTCGACACGAGGTTCCGGCAAGATTGTGAACGCGGCCCCGCTCACGCCATCGAGTGCTGGAAGGAGCTGGAACGCCTCCGGGAGATGGCCAAGCAAGAGCTGCACTCGAAGTTCGGTCAGGTCGCCCAGAACAACGCACAGTCAATGAACTGGGCGGCTTGGGTAGGCACCGGCGTCGCGACGGCGAAGCTCGCGTGCGACGTTGCGATCGCGGTGAAGGGCGGCCCGATCACCTCCCTCGTCTACGGATTGGCCGACGCCAATGTCGGCCAGTCTCACGGGGACGCGTCGAACCTGGACACCGCGGTCGGGGTGGCGTTGACGTTGACGGACGTCGTCGCGTCCGTCGGCACCGCGAACTCCGCCGAGGCAACCAAGCTCCTCAACCGAGCTGCGATCGTGGCCGCTGCCCACACCGCGCACGGGACGGTCATGGTCACTCCAGCGATCCAGAGCGCGGCCGAAGCACACCTGAGCCTCCAGAGGGCGAGCAAGGAGGCGGCCTCCGTCGGCGCTGCGAAGTGGCTCAAGCACGGGACGACGGGCCTGACCATCGTCATGGCATTCAAGGGTTACTACGACGCGCTCGAGAAGGTCGACTCTCCCATCCTCGAACTCTTCGGAGCCTCCCAGAGCCCGACGGTGAGCTCTGCCCCATAGTCCACCCCCGACCGTCCAGAAGCCCGACGTGAGGACTCTTGCAGGCGGCGGCCCGCAGCACGAGCGAGGCTGCGCGCCTCTCGGAGGCTTCGACGTCGCCCCCCCGCTCCCATGAGGCCAGTCCGACACCGGTCGGGCGCCGTCCAGGCCTTGCCACGACGGCGACACGCGCGCTGTTCGCAGGCCCCATGTCGGGCGCGATCCACCACGAGGGCCCGCGCCTGACGACGGCATCGACGCACGGCATGCGCGTCGGCTCGAGCGCGACCGAGTGCGCGACGACGCCGTGGGGGCCGTCCGCACCTCAGGTCAGGGGCCCCGGGCGCGCGTCCGTCTGCGAAGGTCATGCCCGTCCGGAGGACCCTCTCGTGCGTGCCCGACAGCTCCGAGCCCTCGTCGAGAAGAACCGCCGCTGGCTCGGCTGCGGCGGGCTCCCCTGGGGGGCGCGGCTCGGCTACTACCCGGCGCTCGCGGCCGCGGCGGTGCGCGACCTGCGCGGCGCGGGCGGGGGCGCGGTCGAGTACCTGGGCCGGCCGTTCGTCTACGACAACCCGCACGTCCCGTTCCTGCTGCTCGGCTACCCCGACGAGGTGCTCGGGCGGGTCGTGGCGAACGCGGGCGGCCCGATCCGGCGCGTGCTCGACGTGGGCGGGAATGTCGGGCAGTTCGCGCGCACGTTCGCCGAGCTCGTGCCCGGGGTCGAGCGCCTGGACGTGCTCGAGCCGAACCCGACGGTCCTCCCGCTCCTCGAGGCGAACACCGCGCACCTGCCGGTCGTGCGCTGCTTCGGGGTGGGTGTGGGCCCGGCCGGCCCGGGGCGGCTCCACGTCACGCCGGGCCGGAGCGGGATCGGCTCGCTCGTGGCCGAGAACGCGCGCTACCGCCCCGACAGCCCGCTCGTCGCGCAGGACGTGCCCCTCGTGGCGGACGTCGGCGCGCTCACCGGGTGGCGCGACTACGACCTGCTCAAGGTCGACGTCGAGGGCTACGAGCTCGAGGCGCTCGCGGCGCTCGAGGGCGTGACCTTCCGCTGGCTGTTCCTCGAGGTCACGGGGCGCGCGAAGGCGCGCGCGTGGCGCCACTCCGACCTCCACGCGCTCCTGGCCCGGCGCTTCGGGCCCTACGACGTGCGGTATCAGTCCGAGGGCGGCGCCGACGCCACGGTGTTCGAGGTCCTGCTCGAGCGCGTCGCAGCCGGCTGAGGCGACCGACCGGAGGCAGGTCGCTCCCCCCCCGGGTCGCGCGCGGCGCGGCCTTCACCCGCGCCGACGCGCGAGGGCCGCCGCCTCACCCCGGCACGAACACCCCGACGACGGTCCCTGCCCAGGCCGCGGACCGCCAGGCTGCGCGGTCGCCCGGGAGCAGCGCGCGCGCGTCGCTCCACACGACGAGCGCGCGGGGGACCGGCGCGAGCGCGGCGCGGTCGACCCAGCCGATCGTGGGCCCGGGCGGGCCGGCGTCGACCGGGCCCCGGGCCCGCGCGACGAGGTCCTCGACGGAGCGCCCGGGGAGGGCACGCGACGCCAGCACCTGGACGTGGTCGCCGGGCGCGAGCAGCGGCCCGGCTGCAACGTCCCCGCGCGTGCCCGCGGTCCCGGTCGCCGCGGACGCCTCGACCGTCCCGGACGCACCGGACGCACCGGACGCGTCCGGCTCGTGGTCGGGCGCCGGCGCGCAAGGGGCCGAGACGGCGCGGATCGGGCGCTCGGGGGCACCGCCCGCGACGCCGTCGACCACCGACACGTCGCCCCAGCGCGGGTCGACGAGGCAGCCCGGGCGGCCCGTGCCGCGCAGGAGCAGGAGCGCGCCGGGCGGCGCCTCGGGCGGCAGGACGTCGAGACGGACGAGGCCGACGGCCGCGGGCCCGCCCGCGGCCTCGAGCGCGCGCGCGAGCCCGAGCGCCGACGCCGTGTAGCGCCAGGCGTCGCCTGCGACGGCGCGGGCGTCGAGCAGCGCGCGCAGGCCCTCGTAGCCGCCGGCGGCGACGACGGCTGGCTCGGCCAGGTTGCGGCGCAGGGCGTCCAGGCAACGGCCCCGCGGCGGCCCGGCCTGCGCGCGCGCCGCCGCGAGCAGCGCAGCCCGGGTCACGGCCTCGCGGGCCGGGTCCGCCGGGGCCTCGCCCGCGGCAAGGCCGTCGCTCGCCGCCGTCACGCGTGGGCCTCCCCGCTGGCCTCGCGCGCGAACTCGGTCAGCGAGGCCGCCCGGCGCGCCGGATGCGGGCCGCCCCCGGGCTCACTTCGAGGGCGTCGACGGGTGGTCGAGGCCCTTCGACGAGAGCTTGGTCTGCTGGGGCGCGACGACGACCTTGCTCTTCGTCGGGACGTTCGAGTCCGGCCCGCCTGCAGAGGGGCCTCTCGACCCGGAGGACGCGCCTGGCGACGGCGTCGCGGGAGGGCCGCTCCCGGCGCCGTCCGCCTCGACGGCGAGGCGCTGCGACGCGAGCACGGTGCGGAGCACCGCCCCGCGCGCCGTCGCCCGCGTCGACACGAGCACGTGGCGGTCGCCCGGCTCGAGGCGGAACTGCACGACGACCCGGTCGGCCGCGACGACGAAGGCCCCGCACGGGACCTGCTGGCCGTCGACGTGGACCTGGAGGCGCTGGCCGAGGAGCCAGCGCTGCGCCTCGGCCGTCGACCCGAACGTCACGCGCAGCGGCAGCGCCGCCTCGAGGCGGTCGGTCTCGGGCTGGAACACGTAGCGCTCGCCCGCGCCGCGCTCGATCTGCTCGCGCGAGAGCCCGATCGGCTCGGGCGCGAAGGTGCGGTCGAGCAGCTTGCCCCCCGCGGCCGCGTGCGCGGCGTAGGGCCCCGCCGGGCCCTTGGCCTTGCCGCGCGCGAGCTTCGACGCGGCGAGCCCCTTCGACGTGGGCGTCGCCTCGGTCGCGGCGATCGTCTTGCCCGCCTGCCCGGGGGTGGCCGCAGCGATGGCCTTGCCCGCGACCTGCGGCTGGCCCTTGGTGGTCGGGGCGGTGGGCGCGGCCGTGGCCGTCGGCGCGCCGGCCCAGGTCGCCCCCGAGAGCGCCATGGGCTGCGCGGCGCCGAGCACGGCGCCCGCGGGGGCCGTCCCGCCGGGCGCGGTCGGCCCAGCGGCCGCGGGGGCGCCGGCGCCGGTCGGGGCGCCCTCGACCTCGAGGCGCTCGGAGAGGAGCACGGTCCGGAGGACCGAGCCACGCGCGGTCGCGCGCGTGGACAGGAGCACGTGGCGGCTGCCGGGCTCGACGCGGAGCTGCGCGCGGACGACGACCCGTCCGGGCGCGGCGGGGTCGGGCGCGACGAAGGCGCCGCAGGGCACCTGCTCGCCGTCGACGTGGGCCTGGAGCCGGCAGGTCCGCAGCCAGTCCTGGGCCGCGCCGGGCGTCCCGAACGTCACGCGGAGCGGGACCTCGACCTTCACCTTCGCGCCGTCGGCCGGCGGCTGCGCCGCGGGCTGGCTCGCCGGCGCGGGCGGCGGGAGCAGCGTCGTCGCGACCGCGGCCTGGAGCATGGGCGCGGCCACGCGCGCGACGCGCTCGAGCTTCCAGAGCGGGGCCGGCGCGGCCTCCGCGCGCACGGCCTCGGCGAGCGGTCGGGCCAGGTCGAAGCGGGCCCCGCGCTCGAGCCGGTCCTCCTCGGGGAAGGTCACCTGGCACGGCCCCGGCGAGAGCTGCTCGAAGCGGGCCTGCGCGCGCGCGTCGAGCGGGCCCTGCTTCACGAGCCCGCTCGCGAACTGCGCGCGGTAGGCGCGCCCGGGCCGCGGGTTCCCCCGCGGGTCGCGCAGCTCGACGTCGATCATGGCCTTCTTGCGCTTCGGAAGGCCGATCACGAGCGTGCGCGTCTTGTCGAGCTGGACCGTCCACGAGCCCTTGTCGAGCTTGCAGACCGGGCACACCTCGTCGTCGAGGATGAACGGGACGTCGCAGTGGTTCCACGGCATGCCCCGATCCTGACCGGCCGGCGAGGCCCGGGCAACCCGATCCGTGGCCGCGCAGGAGGCGGCGGCGTCCGTCGCTCCGTCCGCGCCAGCTTCCGCGGCCGTGGCCGTTCAGGGGGGCGACTCGCCGGGATCCGCCGACCTCCCCGTCCCCGCGGTCGTGCGAGGAGGTGGCTCGCGTTCGGCGGCCAGGCGGCTCGCGAAGGCAGGCGCTCGCCCCCTGAACGGCGACCCGCGGCCGTCGGCCCCGCGAGCGGCCGCCGCGACCGGGGGCGCGCCCGGCGCGGCGCCCCTCAGCCCAGCCCGCGCGGGACGACGGGCTCCAGCGCGCAGCCGGGCGGCAGCGCGAGCGGCGGCCAGGGCGCGGGC
>JANJTH010000680.1 GCA_024711205.1 Planctomycetota bacterium
GCGCGCGCTCGTCGGCGCCGCGGCCACGGTCGAGCTCGCCCTGGGCGTCGCGCCCGCCGTGGGCACGATCCCCCCCGGCGCGCTCGCGCGCCCGCCGGCGACGCGCGCGTCGTCGGGCGCGCCGCCGCGGCTCCACGAGACCCCCTTCGACGCTCGCCTGGCCCAGATGGCCCGGTTCGACCGCTTCGAGGCCTACGTCGACTGGGCCGCGGATGCGGCGGTCGTCGCCAACACGGGGCGCTGGCGGGGCTGGGAGCACTTCCGGGGCAACGACAAGGCCTACGCGCCCTGGCACGAGGCGCTCTGGCTCGCGAGCGAGGGGCTCGCGCTGCCCGCCCGCCTGCGCCTGCTCGCCGCCTGCGGGGTGGACCTCGTGGCGGGCCCGCTGCCCCCGGACGCTCGGCTCGAGCCGCTCGCGGACCTCGGCGGCGGGCTGCGGTTGGCCCGCCTGCCCGCCGCGTTCCCGCGCGCCTACTGGGTCGCGGAGGCCGTGATCGTGACCGGGCAGGCCGAGGCCGAGCGCGCCCTGGTCGCGGGCGGGCTGGACCTCGGCCGTGCCGCGCTCGTGCTCGACCCCGCGGTCCGCGCGCCGTCGCCGGGATCGGGCGCCCAGACCCGCCACGCCGCCGCGGCGGACCCGGGTCCGCGCTGGTCGGCGCCGCCGGAGGCGTGCGCTCAGACCCGCCCGCGCCCCGATGAGGTCCGGATCGCCGCACCCGGGCGCGCGGGGGTCGTGGTCCTGCTCGACGTGTGGTACCCGGGCTGGACCGCCGAGGTGGACGGCGCCGCGCGGCCGATCCTCCGCGCGAACGCCGCCTTCCGCGGCATCGAGGTGCGCGACGGCGAGCGGGAGGTCGTGCTGCGCTACCGGCCCGCGGCCCAGCGCGCGGGGCTGGCGCTGGCGCTCCTGGGCGTGCTCGCGGCGGGCACGCTGGCCTGGGCGCGGCCCGCTCGGAGGCCCTACCCGGCGTAGCGTCGCGCCAGGCGCACGGCCTGCGCCCCGTAGCCGCCGCCGAACAGGACGAAGTGGTTCAGCACGTGGTACAGCTCGTAGAGCCCGAGGCGCTCGTCCCACCCGGGCGCGAGCGGCCAGGCCTCCTGGTAGGCCGCCCACACGCGCGGGCCAAACCCGCCGAACAGGCGCATCATGCCGAGCTCGGCCTCGCGATGCCCGAAGTACGCCGCGGGGTCGACGAGGCACGGGCGACCCTCGGGGGTCACGTGCAGGTTGCCCGACCACAGGTCGCCATGGATCAAGCTCGAGGGGCCCTCGAGCCCGTCGGCGCCCGCGAGCAGACGGTCGAGCCGGGCGACCACCCGCTCGAGCGCGGCGACGCCGTCGCGCTCGAGGCCGGCGGCGCGCGCGAGCGCGACCAGATGCCCGAGCCGGCGCTCGGCGAAGAACGCCACCCAGCCGGGGCGCCAGCCGTTCGGCTGCGGGGTCGCGCCGCAGTAGCCGTCCAGCGCGAAGCCGAACCCCTCGGGCGCGCTCGTCCGGTGGAGCGCCGCGAGCCCGCGCCCGA
Organism: Planctomycetota bacterium; assembly: GCA_024711205.1. GTDB lineage: Bacteria > Planctomycetota > J058 > J058 > J058 > JANJTH01. The sequence goes on from JANJTH010000680.1 coordinate 1,524, forward strand.
GCGCCTCGTCGAACCCGGGCGCGCGCGGGCCCGGGGCCACGTGCTCGAGCGCGAGGAACGCCGCGCCCGGCGCGTCGCTCCAGGCGACCGGCGCGGGCGCAGCGAGCGCGCCCGCCGCGCGGAGGGCCTCGAGGCCGCGCGCCTCCGCCTCGAACTGGCGCGGGAGCGGGCGGTCGTTCCACTTCACGAACAGCGCCCGCCCCGGCGCGGTCGTCGTCGCGGCCGCGTTGATGCAGCCTCCGCCCGCCGGCCGCAGCGCGAGCGGCCCGGGGTCCACGCCGAGCGCCCGCGCGAGCCCCGTCCGCAGGGCCTCGGCGCGGCCCGGGCTCACGCGGCGCGAGCGGTCGCGGACCGCGCTCGCGGACCGCTCACGGGCGGGCCGCCGCCTGGAGCGCGGCGACGAGCGCGCGCGCGCAGCGGTCGACGAGCGCGAACACCTCGTCGAACCCCTCGTCGCCGCCGTAGTAGGGGTCGGGGACGTCGGGCGCGCCGCCCTCCGGGTCCCACTCGCCGAGGCGCCGCACCTTCCCCACGTGCGGGCGCGGGCAGCGGGCGAGGAGGTCGCGGTGGTTGCTCCGGTCCATCGCGAGCACGAGGTCGAACCGCGCGAAGTCCTCGACCGCGACCTGCCGGGCGCGGCCCTCGAGGATGACGCCCTGCTTGTGCGCGGCGGCGGTCGCGCGCCGGTCGGGCGGCTCGCCCGCGTGCCAGGCCCCCGTGCCGGCCGAGTCGACCTCGAGCGCGAGCCCTGCCTCGCGGGCGCGGTGGCGGAGCACGCCCTCGGCGATCGGCGAGCGGCAGATGTTCCCCAGGCACACGCACAGCACCGCCCGGACCGGTCCGGGCAGGCCGGGCGCGCCGCCCTCGCGCGCGCGGCTCACGCGAGGACGACGTGCTCGGGCCGCGCCCCGAGCCGACGGGTCGCGCCGCGCGCGTCGACGACGAGCGGCGCGTGCGCGACGACCTGCGCGTAGTCGATGGCGTCGTGGTCCGTCACGATGAGCACCGCGTCCGTGGCCGCGAGCCGCTCGGGCGTCAGCGGCGTGCTCTCGCGGTCGATCCGGTACTGCCGCCCGGCGCCGATCCGCGGCACGTGCGGGTCGTGGTAGGCGAGCAGCGCGCCCTTGCGCGAGAGCAGGTCCCACAGCTCGATCGCGGGGGACTCGCGCACGTCGTCGACGTTCTTCTTGTAGGCCATGCCGAGGAGCAGCACGCGCGAGCCCTTGACCGGCTTGCCCCGGTCGTTCAGCGCGTCCGTGAGCCGCTCGACGACCCACTCCGGCATGGCCGTGTTGACCTCGCCCGCGAGGTCGATGAACCGCGTGCGCACGCCGAACTCGCGCGCCTTCCAGGACAGGTAGAACGGGTCGATCGGGATGCAGTGCCCGCCCAGCCCGGGCCCGGGCCAGAAGGCCTGGAAGCCGAAGGGCTTCGTCCGGGCGGCCTCGATCACCTCGAACACGTCGATCCCCATCCGCTGGAAGCAGACCTTGAGCTCGTTGACGAGCGCGATGTTCACGCAGCGGTAGATGTTCTCGAGCAGCTTCGTCGCCTCGGCCGCGCGCGTGCTCGAGACCTCGACGACCCGGGAGACCGCCCCCTCGTAGAGGGCGACGGCCACGGCCCGCGAGGCCTCGTCGTCCGCGCCGACCACCTTGGGGATCCGCGCGGTCGACCACTCGGGGTCGCCCGGGTTCTCGCGCTCGGGGCTGAAGGCGACGAACAGCGTCTCTCCGGCGGCGAGGCCCGAGAGGCGCTCGAGGATCGGGCGGAGCAGCTCGTCGGTCGTGCCGGGGTAGGTCGTCGACTCGAGGACCACGAGGGTCCCGGGCGCGAGGTGGGGCCCGAAGGCCTCGGCCGTCCGCTCGATGTACGAGGTGTCCGGCTCGTGGTGGGCGTCGAGCGGCGTGGGCACGCAGATCGCGAGCGCCGCCACCTCGCGGACCCGCGCCGGGTCCGTCGTCGCGCGCACCCTGTCCTCGCGGCGGAGCGGGCCGAGCACGGACGTCGGCACGGCGTCGATGTACGACTCGCCGCGCTCGACCGCCTCGACCTTGCGCGCGTCGACGTCGAACCCGAGGACCTTGTGCCCGGCCTGCGCGAAGGCGCGGGCGAGCGGGAGCCCCACGTAGCCGAGCCCGACGACCCCGATCGTCGCGGTGCGCCCGCGGAGGGCGTCGAGGAGCCGTTGCTTCAGCGCTGCGGACGACGTCACACGCACACCTCGCACACGCCGTAGCCGTCGAGCGCCTCGGGGCGGTCGCGCTCGGCGTTCACGATGCACAGGAACCCGAACGGCTCGGCCCCGCGCGGGGCCCTGTTGCGGAGCTGATGCGGCTCGAGCGGCGCCACGTAGACGACGTCGCCCGGGCCGACCGGGAGGACCTGCTCGCCCACGAGCGCCTCGCCCTGCCCGCGCTGCCCGATCACGACGTGCTCGTGGTGATGGCGCTCGTAGGTCGTGAACCCCCCGGGCGCGACCTCGAAGTAGCGGACGTGGAAGCGCGGGCTCTCGCCGCGCTTGCCCACGAGCTCGCGCCGGGTCACGCCCCGATAGGTCTCGGTCGTGGGCTTGTAGGGCTCGAGCGGGACGCCCTCCCAGGTCCAGTCCCCGCGATGCGCGAGCCGCTTCCCGCGGTTGCCCCAGATGGCGGCCTCCTCGGGCGAGGCGGCCCCGGGCGGCGCCGCCCCCGCCATGGGGTCCGCGATGGGCCCCGCGTCGACCGGCAGGCCGGGGGGCGGCGCCGGCGCGGCCGACGTGGGCTCGTCCTCAGCGGAGCGCAAGGCCTTCCTCCGCCGCGAGCCTGCGCGCCGCGCGGCCCTCGGGGCCATCCGGCTCGCCCTCGGCCGCGGCGCACAGGAGCGCGACCTCGAGCCCGCGCGCCAGGTCGAACGCGGCCCGGCGCGCGCCCGCGCCGGCGCGGTCCGACGCGTCGGCCGCGTCCGCCTCGAGCGCGGCG
>JANJTH010000703.1 GCA_024711205.1 Planctomycetota bacterium
GACGTAGTCGGCGAGGCGCGCGAGCGCGTCGGGGATCAGGGCCTCGGCCTCGGCGGGGGGCCGGGCGGGGGGCCCGGCCGCGGGGGGGGGGGGGGGCGGCGCCGGGGGGATAGGGGGCCCCCCCCGCGCCCCCCCCCGCCGCGCGCCCCCCCGCCGAGGCCGAGGCCCTGATCCCCGACGCGCTCGCGCGCCTCGCCGACTACGTCGCGATCCCCGCGTGCAGCCGCGACCCCGCGCGCGCCGCCGACGTCCGGCGCATGGCCGAGCTGGCGGCGGCCGACCTGCGGGCGGCGGGCCTCGCCGAGGTGGGGCTGCTCGAGCTCCCCGGCGCGCACCCCTGCGTGCGCGCCCGCTGGGGCGACGCCGGCCCGGACGCGCCGACGGTCCTCGTCTACGGGCACTTCGACCAGCAGCCCGCGGTCGCGTCCGAGTGGTCCACGCCCGACCCGCACACGCTCACGCCGCGGGGGGACCGGCTGTTCGGCCGCGGCGCCGCCGACGACCTGGGCGGCTGGCTCTCGCAGCTCGTCGCGTTCCGCGCCTGGCAGCGCGCGGGCGGCCCGCCCGTGAACCTCCGCTTCCTGCTCGAGGGCGAGGAGGAGATCGGGAGCCCGCGGCTCGGCGAGTTCATGGACGCCTACCCCGACGCGTTCGCGGCCGACGTCATGGTCCTGACCGACTGCGACAACCCGTCGACCGACGTGGCCGGGCTGACCGTCTCGCTGCGCGGGCTCCTCGACGTGCGCCTCACGCTCCGGGCGCTCCACGGGAAGGTCCACAGCGGGCTGTGGGGCGGCGCGCTCCCCGACGCGGCCGTCGGGCTCTGCAAGGTCGTGGCGGGGCTCGTCGACGAGCGCGGGCGCCTCACCGTCCCGGGGACCGAGGTCGAGGCCCCCGCGGCGTGGCGCGCCTCGGTCGCCGGGCTCTCGCCCGGCGACGAGACGCTCCGGCAGGACGCGGGGCTGCTCCCGACCGTGCCCGGGCTCGACCCGGGCGACCGCCCGCGCGTCGAGTGGATGTGGCGCCAGCCCCACCTGACGGTGATCGGGACGTCGCTCCCGCGCCTGAGCGAGGCGGCGAACGTGCTCCTCCCCGAGGCGACCGCGCACCTCTCGGTCCGGCTCGCGCCCGGGCAGGACCCCGAGGCCGTCTACGCCGCGCTCGCGGCGCGCGTGCGCGCCCTCGTCCCGTTCGGGCTCGAGCTCGAGCTCGAGCGCACGGGCGGCTCGGCCGGCTGGAGCTACGAGGCCGAGGGGCCGGCCTTCGACGCGGCCGCGCGGGCCTACCGGCGCGCGTTCGGGCGCGACCTCGTGAAGATCGGCGTCGGCGGGAGCATCCCGTTCATCACGCTGTTCGGGCGGCGCTTCCCCGACACGCCGCTGATCCTGAACGGCGTCATGGACCCGCGCACGAGCGCGCACGGCCCCGACGAGAGCCTCCACGTGGGGCTGTTCCGCAAGGTCGTGCTCGCGAACGTCCACCTGCTCGCGGAGCTCGCGGCGCTCCCCGCCCCGACGCGCTGATCGGGCGCCGAGGGCGGCGCTCTACGCCGCGTCGGCGCGCAGCGCCTCGTCGACGCGGAGCGCGACGCGGATCGTGGCGTCGCCCACGCCGTCCTGCCGCAGGCCGCGCAGGGCGTCGAGCAGCGCGCCCGTGTCGTCGTCGAAGGACGCCTCGAGGACGATCCCGCAGGCCGCGGCCTGCTCCTGCGCCGCGTCGGGGGGCAGCCCCACGTCCTCGAGCCGGCGCACGATCGCGGCCGCGTCGAGCCCCTCGCGCACGCCGCCCGTGATCGCCGTGACGAGTTGCCGGGGCGTCGGCCCGCGGTCCGTCGGGTCGACGAGCACGCGCGGCTCCGCGGCGTCGTCGAGCCGCGCGAGGACCGACAGGGTCGCGCGCGCGACGACCGGCGGCGCCCCGGCGTCGACGACCTCGCCCAGGTGCTCGATCCAGCCCCGCTCGGCCGCGCCGGCGAGCCGGAGCACGTCGAGGAGCGACATGGTCTGGACCTGCGCCATGCCCTCGGGGATCCCGAGCGCCGCGAGGCGGGCGACGAGCGCGACCGGGGCCTCCTCCGCGACGATCCCGTCGAAGAGCGCGTCGACCACGTCGTCGATCGTGGTCGCGTCCTCGTCGTCGCCGTCGTCGTCGCCGTCGTCGCCGTCGTCGTCGCCGTCGTCGTCCTCGTCGTCGTGCCCGTGGCCGTGCGAGCAGCCGGGCCCGTGCTCGTGCGCGTGCGCGCTCCGGTCGAAGATCCCGACGACGGCCGCGACCGCGACCGCGGCGAGCTGGTCGGGCGCGCCCATCCCCACGAGGTGCGCGTGGGCGGCCTCGGGCTCCCACGCGACGTCGGCGTTCGAGGCCGCGTGGGCGTGCCCCAGCACCTCGCCGATCGCGCCGAGGAGCGTCTGGGCGGCCTCCGTCGGCATGCCCGCCGCCACGAGCCGGTCCGCCACGGCGTCGGGGGTCTCCCCGGCCGTGAGCGCGCCCGCGATCAGGTCCACGATCTCGTCCATGTCGCCCACGCCGCACCTCGCGCTCCCCCCCCGGGGGGCGCGGGAGCCTCGCAGACGGGGGCCCCCGGCGCCAGGTGCACGCGCCGCCGGCGCGTCCCCGGGCGGCGCGGCCCGTTGTATGCTCCGCCCGATGACCGCGCCCGGCACGTCCTCCGCCCTCCCCCCGGCCCGGGGGCCCGCCGCGTGAGCGCCCCGCGCCTGGGCGAGCTCGCGCTCGCCGCCGGGCTCGTCGAGCCGAAGCGGCTCGAGGCCCTGCTCCAGGTCCAGCGCCAGCGCGCCGAGCGCGGCGACTTCCGCCGGCTCGGGCAGCTCCTCGACGAGTCGCTGCGCGTGCCCCGCGGCAAGATCCGCGAGCTCCTCCGCCAGCAGGGCGTGCAGGTCGTCCGCTGCGAGCTGTGCGGGGCGCGCTTCTCCGCGCTCGCGTTCCAGGGCGGCCGGCCCTGCCTGCGCTGCGGGCGGCGCCTCGCGCCCACGCCCGACCTCGACCCGCTCACGGTCGAGGACACGATCGCCGACCCGGGCCCGCAGGGCGACGCGCTCGTGCTCGCGTGGCGGGCCCGCAACCCGCGCTTCGGCCGCTACGAGCTCCTGGGCGAGGTCGGCCGCGGCGGCATGGGCGTGATCTTCAAGGCCTGGGACCCGCAGCTCGGGCGCTGCGTCGCGCTCAAGTTCCTCCAGCGCTCGGAGTCCATGCAATACGAGGACGTCGAGCGCTTCCGGCGCGAGGCGAAGACGGTCGCCGGGCTGCGCCACGAGGCGATCGTCCCCGCCTACGGGCTCGAGGAGGCGGGCGACGTCCTGTGCATGGTCATGGAGTACGTGCCGGGCGTCCCGCTCGACGTGCTCGTCCGGCGCGGCGCGCTCACGCCGTTCCAGGTCGTGCAGATGTGCGCCCGCGTGGCCCGCGCGCTCCACCACGCCCACACGCTCGGGCTCACGCACCGCGACGTGAAGCCGGGGAACATCGTCGTCGCCCACGACGGGCGCCCGTTCCTGCTCGACTTCGGGGTCGCCAAGGACAAGGGCGAGTCGGTCAGCCTCACGCTCGAGGGCGAGGTCCTGGGCAGCCTCGCCTACATGGCGCCCGAGTACCTCACGCTCGGCGTCTCGGCGATCGGGCCGCAGTGCGACGTCTACGGGCTCGGCGTCGTGCTCTACGAGGCGTCGACGGGCGGGAAGCACCCCTACGGCGAGGGCACCGACGAGGAGCTCGTGGTGCGGATCGTGCGCGACCCGCCGGCGCCCGTGGCGCAGCAGAACCCGAACGTGCCGCCCGCGCTCGCGCGCGTGATCGACCGCGCGGTCGCCAAGGACCGCGCGCAGCGCCACCCGACCGCCGAGGCCCTCGCGCAGGACCTCGAGGGCTGGCTCGCGGCCGTGGGCGCGTAGCGGCCCGGGCCTTGCCGGCCCGCGGGGGGGCCCGTACGATCCCGGCCCGCGCGCGCGGGCGAGGCCCATGTACAAGCTGTTCCTCACCGTCCGCTACCTGACGCGGCGCCTGCTCGCGATCGTGGCGGTCCTCGCGCTCGCGCTCTCGGTCACGGCCCTCGTGCTCGCGCCGTCGATCATGAACGGCTTCCAGATCGAGTTCCACAAGCGCGTCCGCGGGACGCTCTCGGACCTCACGGTCTCGAGCCCGCAGCCGTTCGGGCTCGAGCAGAGCCCCGCGCTCGAGGCCCGGCTCGCGGCGCTCCCGAACGTCGTCGCCGTCGCGCCCTTCCTCGAGAACCCGGCGCTCGACAAGCACCTGCGCAAGATCGACTACTGCTTCCTGCGCGGCGTCGACCCGCGCCAGGAGGCGAAGGTCTCGCGCCTCGCCGAGTACCTGATCTCGGAGCGCGAGGCCTACCTGACCGTGAACCGCTACGAGCGGCGCAAGGACTCGAAGGTCCCCGAGGAGCGCGACTTCGCGGCGCGGATCAAGGCCCGCGCCGAGCAGTTCCCCGACGCCGTCGACCCCGAGGAGGTCTACGGGTGGCTCGAGCGCGGGCACCCCGATCGGCCCGACCTGCCGACGTGCGTCGTCGGCGTCTACTTCCTCGACGCCTGGGACCTGCTCCCAGGCGACACGGTCACGCTCACGACGGCGAGCCCCGCGGGCGAGATCAACGAGGACCGCGAGTTCCTGATCGTGGGCGCGCTCCGGACCGGGTTCAGCGAGAACGACCGGCGCTCGGTCGTGCTCTCGATCCCGACCTTCCAGGCCTTCGCGCAGGTCCAGGGGCGCGTGAGCGGCTACTCGCTCAAGCTCGCGGACTTCGAGCAGGCGGCCGAGACGAAGCAGGCCGTGCTCCAGGCCTTCTTCGCGGGCGCGCTCGACGCCGACGTGAGCCGGCTGCAGGTCCAGACCTGGGAGGAGCGCAACCAGACGCTCCTGCGGGCCGTCGCCATGGAGAAGGCGCTGATCCGGATCATCACGTTCTGCATCGTGATCGCCGCGACGGCCTCGATCCTGCTCGTCATGTTCATGAGCGTGCACACGAAGGTCCGCGAGCTGGGGATCCTGCGCGCGATCGGCGGGACGCGCCGCGGCGTGCTCTCGCTGTTCGTCGGGCAGGGCTTCGCGATCGCGGGGCTCGGCATGGCGGTCGGCCTGGGCGCCGGCATGTTCCTGAGCGTCTACATCAACGAGGTCGCGACCCAGGTCGAGAAGGTCACCGGCTGGCACCCGTTCCCGAAGGACATCTACTACCTGGACCGGATCCCGTCCGTGATCTCGTGGCCCGAGAACGCGCAGAACTTCGTGGTCGTGCTCACGCTCGGCAGCCTGGCCGCGTTCGTCCCCGGGTTCCTGGCCGCGTTCCGGCCGCCGCTCAAGGCGATCCGCCATGACTGAGCCGGCGGAGGGCGCGGTGGGCGCCGGGGTCGCGGCGCCGGGGCGCGTGCTCGTGCGCGTGCGCGGGCTCGTCAAGAACTACCCGCGCCAGCGGGCCGACGCGCCGTTCTGGGCGCGCTGGCTCGGGCGCGTGTGGGGCTGGACCGGGGCGCTCGACGAGTGGCCCGTGCTCCACGACGGGCTGCCGATCCTCAAGGGCGTCGACCTCGACGTGCACGAGGGCGAGGTCCTCGGCGTCGTCGGGCCGTCCGGCGCCGGCAAGTCGACGCTGCTGCACCTCATGGGCGCGCTCGACCCGCCCACCTCGGGGACCGTCCTGTACGGGGACCAGGACGTGACGGGCATGAGCCAGGCCCGACAGGCGCGCTGGCGCAACGAGCACGTCGGCTACGTGTTCCAGTTCTATCACCTGTTCCCGGACCTCGACGCGCTCGAGAACGTGCTCCTGCCCGCGATGGTCGCCTACTCCGTGCCCGCCTACCTCGGCCGGCGCCGCGACCTCCACGCGCGCGCGCGCGCGCTCCTCGACGAGGTCGGGCTCGGTGACCGCATGCACCACCGGCCGAGCCAGCTCTCGGGCGGCGAGCAGCAGCGGGTCGCGATCGCGCGCGCGCTCCTCCAGCGCCCGAGGCTCCTCCTGTGCGACGAGCCGACGGGCAACCTCGACCGGCGCACGGGCGAGCAGATCCTCGACCTGCTCCTCCGCCTCAAGGCGGCCGAGGGCCAGACCTACGTCGTCGTGACGCACGACGAGCGGCTCGCGAAGCGCTGCGACCGCCTCGTCCACATGACCGACGGCCGGCTCACCGACCGGCTCGACGGCGGCGACCCGGAGAGCTACCAGCCGCCGGGCGCCTGAGCGTGGCGGCCAGCGGCCGTCGCCCGGGGGCCCGCTCAGTCGTCGTCGTCGTCGTCGTCGGACGACGGCGCGGCCTCCTCGCCGTCGTCGCCCTCGACGACGACCTCGTCGGGCAGGTCGGCGAGCTGCTGGCCGGGCCGCGGCACGCGGTCGAAGTCGACCTGGTGGCGCGCCTCGCCCTCCTCGACGACCTCGCGCACGCGGCGGCTCGCGTCGACCTTGCAGCGGCGGAGCAGCTCGCCCACCGCGCGCCCGGCCTCCGTCCCGCGCTCGAACAGCTCGACGAGGTGCTGCGCGACGCGGCGGCGCACCTCGGGGTCCTTGTCCTCGTAGAGCGCCTTGAGGAGGAGCAGCGAGCGCGCGGTCGCGCGCACGAAGCGGAGCGAGCGGACGAGCGTCCAGCGGAGCCAGAGGTCGGGGCCGCGGAGCCAGGCCCGGATCGTGGGCAGGAGCTGGTCGAAGCCGTCGCCGAGGACGGGCTCGAAGAACGACGCGGCGACGGCCCAGCGCACGTCCTCGTCCTCGGACACGGCCATCTTGCGGGCCAGCTCGAGCGCGGCGCGCGGCTCGCGATCGTGGAGCTCGGCGAGCGCGGCGGCGGCGGCCCAGTGGACGGCCGGCTCGGGGGCGAGCGCGAGCGGCTCGAGGAGCGCGACGGCCTTCTTCGTGGCGTCGGCCCCCTCGGCCCAGCCGGCGTGGCGCGCGACGAGCGCGCGCAGCGCGGGGTCCGGGGCGGTCGCCAGGCGGGCCGCGTCCTCGTGGTGCGCGCCGAAGTCCTCGAGGAGCAGGTCGGCGGCCGTGAGCCGGACCTCCTCGGCCTTGTCGCCGAGCTGCCGGCGCAGCGCCTCGAGGACCTTCTTGCGCTGGCCCTCGTGCGAGAGCGGGAGCGCGCCCGTGGCGAGCGCGCGCAGGCGGGCGTCCTTGCCCTTGAGCCAGGGGCCGGCGTGCTGCCAGAACGGCTCGGGCTGCTCGTCCCAGGCCCAGGCCAGCGCGCAGCGGTAGGGCTCCGCGAGGCGGCGCCAGGCCGCGTCGTCGGCCTCGAGGGCGGAGGCCCCGAGCGCCTTGAGGCGGCCGGCCGGGTCCGCCGCGAGCCAGCGCGAGAGCGTCGTGAGGTCCAGCGGCGGAGGGCCGGGCGCCTTCGCGCTCGCCTTCGCCTTCGCCTTCGTGGCCAACGCCGCCTCCCCGACCGTCGCGCGCGCGGACCCATGGCGGGCGCGCCGCCGCGCGCGCTCCCGCCCCGCGTCCCCCGAGGCGGGTCACTCTACCCGGGATCGCCGGGCGCTGCGGGGTCGCGCGGCGGGGCGGCGCCCCGGGGCCCGGCGCGCCGGCGGGCGTGCTCGGCCAGGGTCCGCGCGAGGTCGGCCGGGGTGTCGACGTCCCACAGGACGGCCGGGTCGTCGACCTCGACGTGGACGAGGCGCCCCGCGGCCGCGGCGGCCCGGACGGCGTCGCGGGCCGGGGCGTCCTCGGCGAGCGTCCGGAGCGCGGCCTGGAGCGGCGGCGCGAGGAGGACCGGGTGCCCGCGCCGTCCGGCGTGGCTCGGCACCCAGCCGTCGGCGTCCGGGGCGCCCGCGCGCGCGGCCAGGAGGTGGGCCACGACGCCGGCCCCGACCAGGCAGACGTCCACCGGCCAGAGCAGGACGTCGAGCGCCGGGGACGGCTCGCCCTGCCCGGGCGGCGGGGGCGCCGCGATCCCGGCCCCGGGCGGCGGGAGCGCCGCGAGCCCCGCGTGGATCGACGTCGTGCGGCCCAGGGCCCAGCGCGCGTTCACGACGCACGCGGCGGCGGGGGCGGCCTCTCCGCGGGCGGCGCGGGCCGCGAGGACGCGCTCGACCTCCTCGGGGGCGTGGCCCGCCACGACGACCGCCCGGACCACGCCGGCCGCCGCGTCGAGGACGTGGTCGAGCGCCGCCCGCCCGTCCGCGAGCGGCAGCGACGCCTTGGGCCGCCCCAGGCGCCGCGCGGCCCCGGCGGCGAGCACGAGCGCGACGACCGGCCGGGGCGACACCGCTCAGCCGCCGTCGGTGCGCCGCGCGTGGACCGGGGCGTCGTCCACCTCGAGCAGCGCGCCCTCGTCGCCTGGGGCGACGGGCGGCCCGAGCTGGAGCGTGACGCGCACGGGGTAGCGCCCCTGCGGGAGGGCCTGGAGGTCGAGCCACCAGCCCGCCGTGAGCGGCGCGGTCCCGCCCGCGCGCGCCGGGCCCTCGTGCAGGACGAGCGCGTGCCCCGGGCGCGCGAGCGCGGGGTCGAGGGCGAGCCGGAGGACGAGCGCCCCGCGCGGGCCGCCCACGCACAGCCAGCGGGGCAGCGCCCGGTCGAGCTCGACCGGGCGCCGCGCGCCCGCGCGGAGCGGCCGCGGGTTGCGGTCGGTCCACGCGCGCAGCGGCGCGCTCGCGCCGCCGGGGGGGGCGGCGAGCTCGAGCGCGGCGAGGAGGTCGCTCGGCCTGCCCGGCTCGAACGGCACGGGGACGCGCACGTCGAGCGCGAGCTCGACGCGGTCGCCGTAGACGATCAGGCGCGAGACCGGCCCCGCCCGGACCCAGTGCCCCCAGATCAGGTAGGTCTCGACGGCCAAGCGGACGATCGCGCGCACCGGGCCGTCGCGCCAGGCGACCGGGGCCGCGCGCAGCTCGTCGAGCGGGCGCTCGATGTTCAGGAAGGTGTAGCTGGCCCGCAGGCGGAGCACGGCCCGCTCGAGCGCGTTCGGCCCGAGCGCCCCGTCGGCCCCGCGGAAGCGCAGCGCCCGCAGGTCGAGCGCGTTCGCGCCGCCGGGGGCGCAGCGGACCTGCGCGCGCTCGCCCGTCCAGCCGAGCAGGTCGTCGCCCGCCCAGTCCAGCGCGACGTAGCCCGCCGGCGACGGCGGCGGCGGGGCCCCCGCGTAGCGGGCGAGGTAGACCCAGCCGAGCGCGCGCCCGCGGGCGTCGGCGAGGGCGAGCTCGACGAGCGCGGCCGGCGCCGGGCCGGGGGGCCGGTCGTCCTTCGCGCGGCGCGGCCCCGCGTCGCGCGCCATGAACACGAGCTCGTCGTCGTCGTCGAGGTGCCCGTCGTCGACGTCGCTGCGCCGATCGCTCCCGCGGTCGAGGCAGTAGGCGCCGTCGGGCGCCTTCTCGTCGACCTGGAACGGGATCGGGGCGAGCCGGTCCGCGCGGACCGCGAACAGGCGCAGGTCGTCGAGCGCCGCCCCGAGCGCGGGCCCGAGCTCGGCCCCCGGCACGACGACGGGCCGCAGCGGGCGCGGGCC